>JANOVJ010000186.1:0-6860 GCA_031417295.1 bacterium
GCCGCCACCGGCATGCCGCTGCTGACCGACGCGACGAGGTTGGCCCCGGCCAGGCCGAGCAACTCGCGTCGCGGCAGGATGCGCCCGCCGTGCCGCCGCGCCAGCGATTCCGCCACGACGAGGCTGCTGACGAAGGCCACCAGCGCGATCGGCAGCGCGCCGGGCAGCAGCCGCCACCACAGGGCCAGGGCTAGCGGCGGCAGCGCGAAGCTCGGGGTCAGCGCCGGCAGCTCGCCGACCAGCGACACACCGCGCCCGGCGGCGCCGGTGAACGCCGCGCAGGCGATGGCTACACCCAGCACCAGCAACGGCGCGAAGCGGGCCGCCATCTCGGCCCGTGGCTGCGGCCACCAGCGCGACAAGGCCTTGACCAGGTGCTGGCGCGAGGCCCACAACGCCAGCACCGCGAGCCCGCCATAGAGGGCCGTCAGCGGCAGCCACGGCGTCTCGGCATCGCGCCACGAGCCGATCAGCGCCGGCAGGCTGCTGCCGTGCGCCGACGCGCCGACGATCACCGGCAGTTGGCTGAGCGCGATCGAAAGCGTGGCGCCGGTCTCGAAGCCGTGCAACACCGGCACGCTGAGCAGCGAGGCCAGCGCGTGCAGGCGCAGCCACGCCGCGGCAGCGAGCAGCAGCCCGATCTCGGCCGCCAGCACAAGCGCGGCGGCCTGGGCATCGACGCCGTCGGGCCGCTGCGCCAGTGTTTGCGAGATCATCAGCGCCAGCACCGCGACCGGCCCGATGCCGAGCATCGGGCTCGAGCCAAACGCCGCGTACGCGACGAGTGGCAGCAGGCTCGCATACAGCCCCACCTGCGGCGGCAGGCCGGCGAGTTGCGCGTAGGCCAGGCTCTGCGGAATCAACAGCACGCTGACGATCAGCGCCGCGACCAGGTCGTGGCGCAGCGCGTCGGTTTGGTAGCGGACCCAGCGGTCAAGGAGCATTCGGTGGCGGCGGCTTCAGCGGTGGGTGGCGGGGAATGCGATTGTCCTCGGGTGCGCATTGCCGCGCCGGCAGAGGTCGCGCGTAGACTGCCGCTATGGGTGTGAACATCGACTTGTTCAATCGGGAAGCGGTGACATGAAGAACCTGACCATCGCTGTCGAAGACCCACTGATCGAGCAGGCGCGGATGCGCGCGATCGAGGCCGCCACGGCACTCACCCAACCCGAGGCCCCGCACCCAGGGCGGCGGCGCACGTTGCGCGAAGAGCTGTACGCAAGCGACTTCCGCGCCCGCGACCGGACCGCCAACAAGACCACCGCAGCTACAAAAGCCGGTGGCGCACCGCGCAGCCGCTGAGCGATGGCTGTGCCTTTGGACCCCAAGTTGCTGTTCCGAAACAACCTTGGTGCAGGGGACGATCACTCCGGTGCGGCCTTGCCGGGCGCGGTCGGCTCGCGCGACGGCGGCGCGAGATCGATGCCACCGAGCGGTCCGAACCGTGCGCCGATCGCTGCGGCCTGGTCGTCGGGGTTCGTGAACGCCATCACCCCGTCATCGACCTTCCCATAGCGCAGCATCAGGATGTCGCGCGCGTAGTTCTGGTGCAGCTTCCACGGGATGCGCGAGCCCTGTTGGGCGAACAGGTGCACCGAGCGCTGGATGTAGCCGGATGAGAAATCGACCCACGGCTCGGCGCTGATCGTCGGGTCGTTCTGGCGCGGCGTGCACTGGCGGAACCGGTGCTTGCGCATATGGTTCAGCAGCCGGCAAACGTACTCGCAAGTCAGGTCGCATTTCAGCGTCCACGACGCATTGGTGTAGCCGAACGACAAGGCCAGGTTCGGCACGCCGCTGAACATCATGCCCTTGTAGCTGAGCGTCTTTGCCAGGTCCACTCGCGCGCCATCGACGCTCAGTTCCAGGCCGCCCATCACCTGAAGGTTCAGCCCGGTGGCGGTGACGATCAGGTCGGCTTCGAGTGCGGCGCCCGAGGCGAGCTTCAGCCCCGTCTCGGTGAAGGTCTCGATCGTGTCGGTGACGACCGACGCGCGGCCGGAGCGGATCGCATGGAACAGGTCGCCATCGGGCACCAGGCACAGGCGCTGCGTCCACGGGTCGTAGCGCGGCGTGAAGTGGGTGTCGATGTCGTAGCCGGGGCCGAGATGGGCGCGCACGCCGTCGCGGATCCACTGCTTCGCGCGGGCCGGTTTGCGCCGGCACAGGTTGAAGAAGTACGTGCTCAGCAAGACCCGCTTCCAGCGCGTGATGGCGTAGGCGAGCTTCGCCGGCAGCACGCGCCGCATTGCGTTGGCCAGGCGGTCTTCCGAAGGCAGCGCGACCACGTAGGTCGGCGAGCGCTGCAGCATCGTCACGTGAGCTGCCGTCTTCGCCAGTTCGGGTACCAGCGTCACGGCAGTCGCGCCGCTGCCGATCACGACGATGCGCTTGCCGGCCATGGCGATGTCGTCGCTCCAGTGCTGCGGGTGCACGATGCGGCCGGCGAAGCGTTCGCTGCCGGCGAACTCGGGCGTGTAGCCCTCGGCGTAGTTGTAGTAGCCGCTGCACATGAAGAGGAAGTTGCAGCGCAGGCGAACGACTTCGTCGGTCTCGCCGCGCTCGGCTTCTACCGTCCAGCCTGCATCCTCGGTGGACCAGGAAGCCCGCTTGACGCGGTGCCCAAAGCGGATCTTGCGGTCGATGCCGTGCTCGCGCGCCGTGTCGCGCACGTACTGCAGGATCGAAGGCCCGTCGGCGATGGCCTTGGCCTGCTCCCAGGGCCTGAAGGCGTAGCCGAGGGTGAACATGTCGGAGTCGGAGCGCACGCCGGGGTAGCGAAACAAGTCCCAGGTGCCGCCGCTGCGGTCGCGGCCTTCGAGCAGGGCGAAGGTCTTGCCAGGGCAGCGCGTCTGCAGGTGAACGCCCGCGCCGATGCCCGAGAGGCCGGCGCCCACGATCAGCACGTCGAAGTGTTCCATCGTCATCGCGTTGCCATGGCTACCGGGCAGTCTACCGGCTGCGCAGCAGCGCGGGCCGGCCGCGATGCAGGAGTAAATTACAGCGCCCGCCAGAGGAAGAAAACAGGAGACAAGCATGCAAAAAAGCCCCACCCACGAAGCCGATCTGCGCACCGAACGCCTCGACCACGTCGTCAAGCTGATGCGCAGCAAGCTCAGCCCCGGCCAGCACGCCACGCTCGACGCCTTCGTGCGCAGCTACTTCGGCCAGGTGGACCCTGAAGACCTCGCAGAGCGCGAACTGGCCGACCTGTACGGCGCGGCGATGTCGCACTGGAACTTTGGCCACCGGCGCGAGGCCGGGCAGGCGCGGGTGCGGGTGTTCAACCCGACGATTGCCGAGCACGGCTGGCAATCGACCCACACCGTGATCGAGATCGTCAACGACGACATGCCGTTCCTCGTCGATTCGGTGACGATGGAAGTCAACCGCCACGGCCTCACGCTGCACCTCATCATCCATCCGCTGGTCAGCGTCACGCGGGGCAAGGACGGCACGCTCGAAGGCCTGGCCGCGGACGACGCCAAGGCGCCGAGCCGCGAATCGTTCATCCATGTCGAGGTCGATCGGGTGCCCGAAGCGTCGCGCCTCGAAGCGCTGGCGGCCGACGTGACGCGCGTGTTGGGCGACGTGCGCCAGGCCGTGGCCGACTGGGCAGCGATCCAGCAGCGCGTGCTTGGCATCGTGGCCGAACTCGACGCGAACCCGCCGCCGATTCCGGCCGACGAACTCGCCGAAGGCCGCGCCTTCCTGCAATGGCTGGCCGACAACCACTTCACCTTCCTCGGCTCGCGCTCGCACGAGCTCATCGTCGCCGACGGTGAAGACGCGCTGAAGATCGTGCCCGATTCGAGCCTGGGCATTCTTCGGGAGGTGCTGGACAAGGACGCTCACGCCAAGGTGGTGGCGTCGGGCTTCGCCGCGCTGCCGCCCGAGGTCCGCGCCTATGCCCGCCGGCCCGAGCTGCTGGTCGTCACCAAATCGACCGCGCGTTCGACCGTGCACCGCCCGGGCTACCTCGACTACATCGCCGTCAAGCGCTTCGGCGCCGACGGCCAGGTCTGCGGGGAAGACCGCTTCCTGGGCCTCTTCACCTCCACCGCCTACAGCGCCCACCCGGCCGAGATTCCGCTGCTGCGGCGCAAGGTGGCCGACGTGGTCGCTCGCGCCGGCCTGGCGCCGGGCAGCCACGCCGGCAAGGCGCTGAACAACATTCTCGAAACCTACCCGCGCGACGAGTTGTTCCAGACCGGCGCCGACGTCCTGCTGCGCACCGCCACCGGCATCCTGCACCTCGGCGACAGGCAGCGTTTCCGCCTGTTCGTGCGGCGCGATCCGTTCGAGCGCTTCCTGTCATGCCTGATTTACGCGCCGCGCGAGAACTACACCACCGAGCTGCGCGAGAAGTGGCAGGAGATTCTGGTCAAGGCCTTCAACGGCAGCAGCTCGGAATTCAACGTCCACCTGTCGGAGTCGGTGCTGGCGCGGATCCAGATCACCGTGCGCACACGGCCCGGCTACATCCCCGAGTTCGATGTGCGCGAGCTCGAAGCCGCGCTCGTGGCCTCGGCGCGACGCTGGGACGACGACTTGAAGGCGGCCTTGATCGAATCCCTCGGCGAAGCGCGCGGCAACGAGCTGATGCGCCGCTTCGGCGACGCCTTCCCGCCCAGCTACCGGGCCGAGTTCGCGGCCCGCGCGGCGGTGCCCGACACCGAACTGATGGCGGCCTTGAGCGAGGCCGCGCCGATCGCGATGACGCTGTACCGCCCGCTCGAAGCGGCGCCCGGCACGTTGCGCTTCAAGCTGCTGCGCCGCGGCGAGCCGCTCACGCTCTCGGGCAGCCTGCCGATGCTCGAACGCATGGGGCTGAAGGTGCTCGACGAACACCCGCACCGCATCGCGCCGCACGGCGCAGCGCCGATCTGGATGCACGACTTCGGCTTGCAGAGCGTGACGCCCGATGCCGAGGTCGATGTCGACGCACTGCGTTCGGTGTTCGAGCAGGCGTTCGGCGCGATCCTGCGCGGCGAGGTCGAGAACGACGACTTCAACCGCCTCGTGATGGCCGCGCGAATACCTGCGGGCGAGATCGTGCTGCTGCGGGCCTATGCCAAGTACATGCGGCAGATCGGGTTTGCCCTCTCGCAGACCTTCATCGAAGGGACGTTGGCCACGCACGCCACCATCGCGAGTGCGCTGGTGGCGCTGTTCAAGATCCGCTTCGCCCCGGAGTTGGCCGACGGCCGCGACGTGCGCACGGCCGATCAGGTGCGTGCCATCGAGGCCGCGCTGGAGGCGGTAGAGAACCTGTCGGAAGACCGCGTGCTGCGCCAGTACCTCGCCTTGATTCAGGCCACCAACCGCACCAACTACTGGCGGCGCGATGCCGCAGGCCAGCCGCGCAGTTTCATCTCGTTCAAGTTCGACCCGAGCAAGGTGCCCGGCCTGCCCGAACCGAAGCCGATGTTCGAGATATTCGTCTACTCGACGCGCTTCGAAGGCGTGCACCTGCGCGGCGGGCGCGTTGCACGCGGCGGCCTGCGCTGGTCGGACCGGCCGGAGGACTTCCGCACCGAAGTGCTCGGTCTCGTCAAGGCGCAGATGGTGAAGAACACCGTGATCGTGCCGGTCGGCTCGAAGGGCGGCTTCGTGCTGAAGAAGGCACCGCCTTCGAGTGACCGCGAAGCCTTCATGAAGGAAGGCGTGGCCTGCTACCAGAACTACCTGCGCGGGCTGCTCGATATCACCGACAACCGCGCCGGCGACACCATCGTGCCGCCGCCGGACGTGGTGCGCCACGACGCCGACGACTCGTACCTCGTGGTGGCGGCCGACAAGGGCACGGCGACCTTCTCCGACTATGCCAACGCCATCAGCAAGGAGTACGGCTTCTGGCTCGGCGACGCGTTCGCCAGCGGCGGCTCGGTGGGTTACGACCACAAGGTGATGGGCATCACCGCGCGCGGCGCCTGGGAGTCGGTGAAGCGGCACTTCCGCGAACTCGGTGTCGACACCCAGACGACCGCATTCACGGTGGCCGGCGTGGGCGACATGTCGGGGGACGTGTTCGGCAACGGCATGTTGCTGTCGCGGCATATCAAGTTGGTGGCGGCCTTCGACCACCGCCACATCTTTCTCGACCCGAGCCCGGATGAAGAGCGGACCTTCGTCGAACGCGATCGCATGTTCAAGCTGCCGCGTTCCTCGTGGGCCGACTACGACGCGAGCCTGATCTCGGCCGGCGGCGGCATCCATGCGCGAACGGCGAAGTCGATTGCGCTCACGCCCGAGGTCAAGGCGGTGCTCGGCATTGCGGCCGACGTGGCTTCGATGACGCCAACCGAGCTCGTCAACGCGATCCTCAAAGCGCCGGTCGATCTGATCTACAACGGCGGCATCGGCACCTACATCAAGGCGACCAGCGAAACCCATGCGCAGGTGGGCGACCGCGCCAACGACGTGCTGCGCGTGAACGGGAAAGAGCTGCGCTGCAAGGTCTTCGGCGAAGGCGGCAACCTCGGCTGCACGCAGCTCGGGCGGATCGAATTCGCGCTCGCGGGCGGGCGCATCAACACCGACGCGATCGACAACTCGGCCGGCGTGGACACCTCCGACCACGAGGTCAACATCAAGATTCTGCTCGGCATCCCGATCGCCGAAGGCGAGATGACCGAGAAGCAGCGCAACCAGCTGCTGCCGACGATGACCGACGACGTGGCGGCGCTGGTGCTGCGCGACAACGTGTTCCAGACCCAGGTGCTGTCGGTCTGCGGCCGCATCGCGCCGCAACTGCTCGATGCGCAGGTGCGCTTCATGCAGTTTCTTGAGAAGGCGGGGCGGCTCAACCGGACGATCGAGTTTCTGCCTTCCGACGAGACACTCGCCGAGCGCCGCGC
>JANOVJ010000187.1:0-2721 GCA_031417295.1 bacterium
GATCTCGTCGGGCTGCAACAGCACCAGCTCCCAGCCGAGTTCGCGGCACAGCGCTTCGGCGATGTAGAGATCGGTCGGGAAGTTGCTTCGCTCCGAGACGATCACGCGCCGCTGCGGGCTGTCTTGCCGAACGATCTTCGAGGCCGCCGAAAGCACCTTGAACAGGTTGACGGAGGTCGAGTCGGCAACGACCAGTTCGCCCGGCCCCACGCCCACGAGTGGCGCGATCTTGTTGCCGATGCGTTGCGGCAGGTCGATCCAGCCGGCGGTGTTCCAGCTCTGGATCAGGTCGCGCCCCCATTCCTGTTGCACCACTTGCTGCACCCGCGCGGCGGTGGCCCGGGGCAGCACGCCGAGCGAATTGCCGTCGAGGTAGATCAGCCCGGGCGGCAACTCGAACTGCCCGCGCAGCGGCGCCATCGGATCGGCCGCGTCGAGGGCCAGGCAATCGGTTCGGTTCGTCATGATGTTGGCAGTTCTCTCAGGATGGCCCGCACCGGCGAGGCGCAGGCCTCGATCCACTTCAGGGGCAGCGCGATCAGTTCATAGTCGCCTTCGGGCACGTCGTCGAGCACCAGGTTCTCGAGCACGCGCAGGTTCAGGCGGCGCAACTGCTGGTGGCTGGCCAGCGTCTTGCTCGCTGCCGGATCGACCGAGGCGGTGTCGATGCCGATCAGCGTGACGCCGCGCGACGCCAGCCATTCGACGGCCTCGGGGGCGTAGGCGCTGAAGTCGTCTTGCCATTCGGTTGGTGCGCGCAGGCAAGTACGCACCAGCACGCGCGGCGGCAGCGCCTGGGCCGCGTGCGCGAGGTGCGACACGGTGACGAGCGGCCCGCAGCCGATGGCGTGGATCACCCGGCAGCGGCCGAGGTAGGGCGCCAGATCGACGGCGCCAATGGCCGGTGCGTCGTCGCCATAGTGCAGCGGCGCGTCGGCGTGCGCACCAACGTGCGGCGACAGCGTGACCGCGCTCACGTTGACCGGGCAACCCGGCCCGATCCGCGCAACCCACTGTTGCGAGTACGCGGTGTCGCCCGGAAACACCGGTGAGCGGCCCGACACGGGCGGTGAGATGTCCCAGACTTGCATGAGGAAGGCGATATCGGCTGCGTCGATCCGTCACGGTAGCACCGGGTCGGAGCGCGTGGTGTCGGTAAATTCAAACACCTGCCATGCTGCCGCCATGACCACCCGTTTGCTCGCCGACGCCGTGCTGCTGCTGCACTTCGGCTTTCTCGCCTTTGTCGTCGGTGGGGCAGCCCTCGTGTGGCGCTGGCCACGCATGGCCTGGCTGCATTTGCCGGCACTGGCCTGGGGTGCGTATGTGGTGCTGGCCGGCGAAATCTGCCCGCTGACGCCGCTGGAAAACGCATTGCGCCAGGCTGGCGGTGCCAGCGGATACGAAGGCTCGTTCATCGAGCACTACCTGCTGCCGCTGATCTATCCCGGCGCGGTGCAGGGGCCGGCGGGGCGGGGAGTCCAGGTGGTCCTGGGCGCGGCGCTGTTGTCGTTCAACGCGGTGGTCTACGCGCTTGCGTGGCGCCGCCGAGGCCGACGTCCCTGATTGCCGTCAGCCAATCCGCCCGAGCAGCAGGTACTCCATGAGTGCCTTCTGCACATGCATTCGATTTTCGGCCTCGTCCCAGACGACCGACTGCGGGCCGTCGATCACCTCGGCCTCGACCTCTTCGCCGCGGTGCGCCGGCAGGCAGTGCATGAAGAGCGCGTCGGGGCGGGCCGCGGCCATCATGTCGGCGTCGACGCACCAGTCGACGAAGGCCTTCTTGCGGGCCTCGTTCTCGGCCTCGTAGCCCATGCTGGTCCAGACGTCGGTCGTCACCAGATGCGCGCCGGCGCAGGCGGCTAGCGGGTGGTTGAAGGTCTTGACGCAGGCCTTGTTGCTAACACCGGCCACCGCAGCGTCGATCTCGTAGCCGCCGGGCGTGCTCACATGCAGCGTGAAGCCGAGGATGTCGGCCGCCTGGAGCCAGGTATTGGCCATGTTGTTGCCGTCGCCGACCCAGGCCACCACCTTGCCCTGGATCGAACCCCGGTGCTCGATGAAGGTGAACACGTCAGCCAGAATCTGGCACGGGTGGTACTCATTGGTCAGGCCGTTGATCACAGGCACCCGCGAATGCGCGGCGAAGCCATCGAGCTTGGCCTGCTCGAAGGTGCGGATCATCACGATGTCGACCATCCGGCTGATCACCCGCGCGCTGTCTTCCACCGGCTCGGCGCGGCCGAGCTGGCTGTCGCCGGTGGTCAGGTTCACGACCGAGCCGCCCATCTGGTACATGCCGGCCTCGAAGCTCACGCGGGTGCGGGTGCTGGCCTTCTCGAAGATCATCGCCAGCGTGCGGTCGACCAGCGGCGTGTACTTCTCGTAGTTCTTGAAGCGCTTCTTGATGATGGCTGCGCGCTCGAGCAGGTAGTTGTATTCCTCGGTGCGCAGGTCCTTGAACTGGAGGTAGTGCCGCATCAGACTGTGGCCCGGTTTCATGGCTGGGGTTCGGCCAGGAAGGCCACGATCAACGGCACCAGGATGGTGACGATGCGCAGCGCTTCCTCGGCACTCAGGATCAGCGGCGGCACCAGGCGCACCACGCGGTCGGCGGTGACGCTGAGCAGCAGCCCGGCATCGGCCGCGCGACCCAGCAACACGCCGCAGTTGCGGTCGAGCTCGATGCCCAGCATCAGGCCCTGGCCGCGAATCTCG
>JANOVJ010000188.1:0-9496 GCA_031417295.1 bacterium
CCGCGCAGGACCCCGACCATTGGCGCGACACGCATTTCCAGGTCGAAGGGCCGGTGGTTGCGCAGATGCAGGCGGTGTTCCTGGAGAACTGGATCAAGGTGACCGGCGACGTGCTGCACGGCCCCGACTTCTTCCCCGCGCTCGAACCGGCCGGCCGCGGCCTGGCGCAGATGTTCAGCAGTTCGCCCAGCGGCGGCAGCGAAAGCATGCAGCTCATGTACCTGCTCGCGATCACGGCCGCGTCGCGCTCGATCGACCTGTCGGCCTCGTACTTCGTTCCCGACGCGTTGACCTTGAACGCGCTGGTGCAAGCAATGGCGCGTGGCGTGAAGCTGCGCATCGTGGTGCCGGGCAAACACATCGACAGCGAAACCGTGCGCAGCGCCTCGCGCGCCACCTGGGGGCCCCTGCTCCGCGCCGGGGCCACGATCGCCGAGTACGGCCCGACGATGTTCCACTGCAAGGTGATGATCGTGGACGGCCTGCTCGTCTCGGTGGGCTCGACCAACTTCGACAACCGGTCGTTCCGCCTCAACGACGAAGCCACGCTCAACATCCTCGATGCCGCATTTGCCGCGGAACAGACCGCCGTCTTCGAGGCCGACCTGTCCCGCTCGCGCCCCGTCAGCTACGCCGAGTGGAGCGAGCGGCCGCTGCGAGAGCGGCTCGGCGAGCGTCTGGCCTCCCTGCTCGGTTCGCAGCTCTGACCTCGATCCAGGTGCGATGGGCCGATCGGGCCAGGCTCAAATCCGGCCCATCACGAGCAGCACCACGAGCACCAGCACCACCAACCCCAGGCCGCCACTGGGGCCGTAGCCCCAACTCTTGCTGTGCGACCACCCGGGGAAGGCGCCGACGAGCAGAAGGATGACGACGATCAGCAAAATCAGTCCCAGACTCATGACGGTCTCCTTGAGCAATGACGGTTCACCCGTCGGTAGTGAAGCGGTCGGTGCGCGCAGCGGCGATCACGTCAACGGGTCGCCGCCGCAACACGTCGACCGGGGAGCGCCCGTTCAACGATTCATTGGGCAGCACGAACCAGCGCGCCAGTTGCCAAGGGTCGAACACGCCGCGCAATTCCGCGAACACGGCGCCAAGGTGCGGCCCCAGCGTCATGGCCGGCCCTTCAAACTGGAACAGCGGAACCCACAATTGCGCCTGCCAGTCGAAGCAGATGACGGATCGGTCGACAATCCAGCGCGCCAGGGTCGAGACGCCGCCGTCGGACCGGCCTTGCAGCATCGCCACCAGTTCCTCCGCCCGCGCGAGCCCTCCGCTGTGCCGGTAGGCGTTGAGCATCTCGACGAACTGGTGGTCGCACAACGCCAGAGCCTCGCGCTGGGCACGCGCTACAGAAGTCCCGCCGAAGTCGATCGGTGGCAGTGGCGCCGACGCACTCGCAGCCGATGAAAAAGCGTCCTTCATGCGCTCAAGGGTCGCCCCCAACGGCCGGCTCGTCTGTGCGCTGGCGAACAGAACATTCGCCTTGTTGACCAACGCTCGCTCGCTCACTTGCTCACTTGCGGCGGCCACGCTACTGCAGCACCGCCACCTGGCCGCGAATCTCGCCGTTCGGGTTGGCCGCGGTGTGCAGGTTCACGTACCAGCGGCCGGCCAGCAGGTCGGCCATTTGCGGTGCGGTGAGCGTGGCCTGGCCCTTGATCGGGCTGTCCATCGCGCCGCCGATGGGCACGACCACGCCGGCGTTCTGCCCGACGAGGGCGGGGCCGTGGAAGTGCGCCGCCGTGACCGGCCCGCTCAGGCCCGAGTGGGTGACGGTCCAGCTCAGCACGCCGCTCTGCTGGTTGAGCATGCCTTCGACGTTGCCGCTGCCACTTCCGGGAACGGGCGGCACTTCGCTCGACCCGCTGAGGCGGGCCGTCATCGCCATCGGCGTCGAGGCCGGCGGCGTCGCTGCCGGCAGGGTGCAAGCGGCGACGAGCAGCAGGCTGGCCAGCAGACCGGCAAGCCGGCCCAGGCCGGCAGTGCGGGCGATCGGGTGGGGGGAGGTCAGGGTCAGGGTCATGGTCGTTTCCTCGGGGGTTGAAAAAACTCGGGTGGCCTACTTCGGCCGCGGTCGCGACAGCCCCGGCTGCACCGCCTGCAAGCGGCCGGCGCGCAACTCGACCACCGCCTTGGCGACGGCGCGGGCCACGTTGCGCGCTTCTTCCTGCACCGGCGCGTCCTTGTCGAGCGTGTCGTGGCTGGTCGCATACGGTTCGTAGTAGCCGATGAAGCGGTCGAGCCGTGCCTGCGCACCGGCGTCGATGAAGCCCATCCAGTCGAGCCAGTCCGAGAGGCCGCGGCGCGAACCTTCGATGCCGGCCACGTCGCCATGGACGATCAGCCCGTAGACCCGCCCGGCCAGGTGTTGCGGGTAGTCCCAGCCGGCCATCTCGAGCGCCTTCGCCTTGCCGGCCTTCTTGCCCGAGGTCGAGGTCGGGTCGGGGTTGCCGCCGTCGGCACAGACCAGGCGGTCGATCATCAGCTTCAACGGGCTCGGGCTCTGGTACCAGTAGACCGGCGAGACGATGATGACGGCGTGCGCGGCAGTCCAGCGCTCATAGATTTCGTTCATCCAGTCGTGGGTCTGGCCGAGGCCGTGGTTGGGGTAGCAACTGCACGGCCAGTGGCACAGCGGCATCGCGGTCGAGGCGCAGCCCTTGCACGGGTGGATCTGGCGGCCGTAGTCGGAGGTGAGCAGGCTCAGGTCGAGCACGTCGGTCTCGATCGGATGCCGCGGGTCGGCGCGCGCCAGCACGTCGCGGGCCAGGCCGACGAGGCGAAAGCTCTTCGACATCTCGCCCGGACAGCTTCCGTCGTTGCGCGCCGAGCCGCAGACGAGCAGCACCCGCGACTTGGTTGCCGGGTCGGCCCAGCGCGCCTGGGCGGCGTCGATGCGCTGCTTCGCGCCAACCCAGTCGGCCGACAGGTCGTAGCCGGGATCGGCGTAGCCCGGCCCGGCCTTCTGCGTGAACGGTGCCTTGCGGCCTTCGGTGTAGGCCAGCCAGGCGATCTCTTCGAGGCGCGCGATCGAAGCGTCTTCGGCGCGGAACGCCGGGTCGTGGTACGAGGCACGAAACCGCGCGCCGAACTCGGCGCGCAACAGCGGCGGTGGCGCCTGGCCGGTGCGGATTTCGATCATCAGCGACTCCTCGACAGCGGACGGCGAACATCGCTCGGCCTTTCGATGCGCACAGTGGCGGGCTCCTGCGCCGTCGTCTGTGCGATGCCGCACCAAGCGCCGCAGCCGGACAGGCACTTCTCCTACAGCTGCTTCCACGCCCGTCCGACGCGGCGTTCCGGCCGCACGTTTCATGATCGCTTCGATTTATCAACCCAGCGAAACGGAAACCGAATCCATGATCACCACCCGCAAGAAATCCGCGAAAGTCCAGGGCGCCACGGCGCTGCTGCGTGCCGACCACAAGAAGGTCGCCGACCTGTTCGCCGAATACGAAGCCGCGCGCTCGCCAGCGAAAAAGAAGAAGCTCGTGGCGCAGATCTGCATCGAGCTGAGCGTGCACGCGCAGGTGGAAGAAGAAATCTTCTACCCGGCGGTGAAGAAGGCGCTGAAGGACAAGGTGCTGGTGCCCGAAGCGATCGTCGAGCAAGCGACGCTGAAAGAGCTGATCGCGCAGGTCGAGTTCATCGAGCCCGATGGCGAGATGTACGACGCCAAGATCAAGGTGCTTTCCGAGTACGTGAAGCACCATGTCAAGGAAGAGCAGAACGAGATGTTCCCCAAGGCCGTCGCGAGCCGTCTCGACATGGCCGCGCTCGGCGCCGAGCTGGCCGGCCGCAAGGCGGAACTGATGGCGCAGCGCCAGGTGCCGTGATGCAGAGCGAGCGCTGGGCTGGGCCGCTCGCGCTTTGCGCCCGGCTCGGCCTTGTGCTCGGGCTGGTCGCAGGCGCGGCGCCACTCGCCAGCGCCGAGCCGGCACGGCGGGTGCCTGTCGCAGCGAGCGACGCCAAGCCGCCCGCACCGCCGCGCGCCGCGGCTGCCTCTGCGAGTGCGGTGAGCCTGGGCGACCCACCCGGCTTCGGGTCGGCGCAGTGCGAAGGCCTGTGGGCCGAAGTGCGGCAGACCTGCATCGAACGCACCGTGCTGCTCGTTCGCTGACGGGTGCCGCGCGCGCAGGCGCAGGGGTAGGCGTAGGCGACGGCTCACACGCGAACCCGGCTGCGGCCGATGGCGGCACGCGCGGCCAGCGCCGACGATGCGCCTTTCACCCGCGAAGGACCGCGCATGAGGATCCAACCCCAAGCCAGCGCCGCGTTGACCCGGCTGTGCGGCCTGATCGAGCCCCTGTCGGTCGCGATGCTGACCAACCTCGACGGCGAGGGCGAGCTCGTCAGCCGGCCGATGACGCCGCAAGCGATGGACGCGCAAGGCGCACTCTGGTTCTTCACCGACCTGCGCGCGCAGAAGGTCGAGCAGCTGAGCGTGGTCAACCTGAGTTTCACCGACGCCGGCAAGGGGATCTATGTCTCGCTGTCCGGCCGGGGCGAGATCGACACCGACCGGGGCCGCATCGAGTGGCTGTCGACGTCGTTCACGAAGCCCTTTTGTCCCGTCGGGCCCGATGGCTCCGACGGCCCCGACTCGCAGCAACTCGCACTGCTGAAGTTCGTTCCCGCAAGCGCCGAGTACTGGGATGCGCCGAACAGCAAGATGGTGCGGATGTTCGCGCTGGCGGCACCGGTGGTCGCCGCCAAGCCGATCGGCCTGGGCGAGCATGAACGCTGACCGATCTGGCGGCCGCGCCCCGATGATCGAGGCCGCGCTCCGGACGATCCGGCAACGGCCCGGCGTGTTTTCGGGCGCGGCGCTGCTGCTGCTGGCCGTGCTTGCCGTCGGCGCTGGCGAATGGCTCGGCTGGCCGTTCCTTGCCGGGCCGCTCGAGCGCACGCTGGCGCAGCGGCTGGAGCGCAGCGTGCGGCTCGACGCCGCGCCCAACGCCACCAACACCACCAACACCACGCACACCCACGGCTTCCGGATCCGCTTCCTCGGGGGCGTCCGCCTGACGACACCCGAGCTCGAGATCGGCGCCCCGGCGTGGAGCCAGGCGCCGCACTTCGTGCAGGCCGGCGATGTGGCGCTCGATCTGCGCTACATCGACTTGTGGCGGGCCTACCGCGGGCAGTCGCTGCGGATCGACCGTTTGCAGGCGGCCACGCTGGAGGCCCAAGTCGAGCGGCTCGCCGACGGCAGGGTGTCGTGGCAGCTCGGCCCGCAGGACGGGCCGGCCACGCCGCCGCCCACGATCGGCAGTCTTCAGGTGACCGATGGCCGGGTGCGCTACCGCGACGAACCGCTGGAGACGGTGCTCGACGCGAAGCTGTCGCTGGTCGATGCCTCGCCCGCGATGGCGGGCGGCGAAGGCGTCGCTTCCGGCAGCGCCTTGCGCGTCACGGCCAACGGAAGCTACCGCCGGCTGCCGCTGAAGATGGAGCTGGTCTCGGCGGGCGTGCTGCCTTGGTCGGCGGATGCCGATGCAGCGCCGCCGATTCCATTGACGCTGAAGCTGACCGTGGGCCGGACCTCGCTCGACTTCGACGGTCGGGCGGCCGACGCGCTGCATCTCGACGGGCTGGCCGGGCGCTTCAGCCTGAAGGGCCCGTCGCTGGCGGCGGTGGGCGACCCGCTGGGCGTGACGCTGCCGACGACCGGGGCCTTTCGCAGCCAGGGCGTGGTGGTCAAGCAGGGCGACACCTGGCAGGTGACGGTGGATGACGCGACGGTCGGCGCGAGCCATCTGAACGGTGCCTTCGTGTTCGAGGCCGGCCGGCCGGTGCCGCTGCTGTCGGGCCGGCTCGGCGGCAGCCGCTTGTGGCTGGCCGACCTGGGCCCGGTGCTCGGCACCACGCCGCAGGTCGAGGCCGCGCCGGTCGAGGGCGTTGCCGCCAAGCCGGCCAGCAAGGCTGCGGGAAAGGCCGCGGGGGCGGTGGCGGGGAAGGCTGCGGGGAAAGCCGCGGGCACGGCGGTAGGCAAGGCGGTAGGCAAGGTATTGCCCGCGCGCCCGTTCGACCTCGCCGCGCTGCGGGCGATGGACGCCAACGTGCTGATCGACATTGCCGAGGTCGACCTGAACACGAGCCACCTCGAACCGCTGCGCCCGCTGCACGCGCACCTGCAACTGGCCGGCGGTGTGCTCAGCCTGCGCGGCCTCAGCGTGCGCATGGGCGATGGCGAAGCGAAGGGCGATCTGGTTCTCGACGGCCGCGGCGAAGAGGCCTTGTGGAACATGGACCTGCGCTGGACCGGCGTGCGCCTCGAACGCTGGGTTCGCCAGCAGCGCGCCGCCGGTGCGCCGCCGTACGTGGCCGGGCGCATGAACGGGCGCGCGGTGCTGCAGGGGCAGGGCCGGTCCACCGCTGGCATCCTGGCCAGCCTCAAGGGCACGCTGCAGAGCGATCTGCGCGACGGCCGCGTCTCGCACCTCGGGGTCGAGCTCGGCGGCCTCGATGTGGCCGAGGCGCTGGGCTTTGTGTTCAGTGGCGACGAGGCGCTGCCGGTTCAATGCGCGCGCGCTGACCTGGTGGTCGACGGCGGTGTGTTCAGGCCCCGCGTGTTCGTGCTCGACACGGTCGACTCGGCGGTCTGGGTCGAGGGCTCGCTGTCGCTTGCGACGGAAGCGCTCGACCTGCGCGCGGTGGTGGTGCCGAAAGACTTCAGCCCGCTCACGCTGCGCGCGCCGCTGCGCGTGACGGGCAGCTTCGGCAACCCGGCGCTGTCGATCGAGACCGCGCCTCTGGCAATGAAGATCGCGGCCTCGGTGCTGCTCGCGTTCGTCAACCCGCTGGCCGCGTTGATCCCGCTGATCGATCCCGGCGATGCCGAAGAGGCCCGCCGCGCCGCCGCCGGTTGTGCGGCGCTGACCCAGCGCGCCGCAGCAGCGATCGCCAAAGCGCCGACCGTGCATTGAGCGCCCGCGCGGTCTAGCCGCCCGCTTTGTCCTTGCCGCTTTCGCCCTGGACCTTGCCCTGCTGCTTGGGCTGCTGCTCTTGCCGCGGCTGTTGCTGCGAATGCTGTTTCCGCTGTGGCTGGGGGTCCTGCTGGGGTTGCGGCTCGGCCTGCTTCTGCGAGCGCGATTCGCTCTGTGGCTTGGCCGGTTCGTTGCGGCCGTCGCTCGCGTCCTGCGGCGTCTTCGGCTCGTCGCGTTGAGCGCGCTTGGCTGCGTTGTCGCGCGGCGCCGGCTGTGCGCCCTCGGGCGGCGTGGTCGCCGCGTCGGCCTCCTGCTTCTGCCCGCGCTTGCCCTGCGCTGCGTCGGACGTTTGAGCCTGGCGCGGGTCGTCGGCCGATTTCTTCTGCGCCTGCGAAGCGTCATCGTCGCTCCGGTTCTTGTCCTGGCCGTCGAACTGCGACGGCTTGGCGGTTGCGCCGACCGGCGGGTTGCCGCGGTTGACCGAGGCCTTCTGCGCCGGGGTCGCCATCGCCGTGCGCTCGTGCTGCACCTGGTTCGGCGTCGGATCGACGTGCTTGTCCTGTTGCTCCTTGCGCTCCTTCGGGGTCGGCTCGGCCTTGACGCCTTCCGGGCCGCCGTTGAAGCTCACCCGCTTGACGTTGTAGTTGTTGACGACGGTGGTGTTGTAGACGTTGCGCACGACCACCTTGTCGACGTTGTTGACGCTGGTGTTGTAGTGGAACGCGCCGCGCTCCCAGCGCCCGCCTTGGTAGCCGTTGCCGGTGTAGCCGAAGCCGTAGGCGATGCCGCCATAGAAGCCGACACGCGGGCCCCAGTAGCCGGTGCGCCAGCGGTAGCCGCCGCCATAGAAGCCCCAGTAGCCGGGGGTCCACAAGAAGCCCACCGACGGCGGCTGGACCCAGGTCCCGGGGATCCAGTAGTAGTCGTTCTGCGGCCCGCTCCAGCCCCAGTAGCCGGGTGTCCACAGATAGCCCTCGCCGGGCAGCGGCGGCTGGACGTAAACAGGCAGCTCCGGTGGCCGGATGTTGACGGACACCGAGATCTGCGCGGTCGCAGGAAACGGGGCGAACGGCGCGAGCAGGGCGAGCAAGAGCGCTGAAGGGGCGAGGGTGGATTTCATGATGAGGGTTCCTTCCATGAGGTGTACAGGCTCCCGCAATCGAAGGGGAACCGAGCCACCACTATCCGCCGGCTGCCGGCAAACCGGCGTAGGACAGCAGCCCGCCGTAGCGGTATCGACCGCGCGTCTGCCCGCGATGCAGGCGTCATGCAGGCGCCGCGTAGGCGCCGTCCGACAAGCGCTCGGGCCGATCCGCCGCCGCGGGCGCGGCGCTTCGGAATGGCGTGCCCGGCGGCTGCCGCCTAAGCTCGGCGCAGGGTGCATCGAAGCGTACCGAACACCCTCAGCGCAAGACCCTCAACTCCTCAACTCCTCAACCTACTCGGAGCAAACACACCATGAACATCATCATCTGGCTCGTCATCGGCGGCGTCATCGGCTGGATCGCCAGCATCGTCATGAAGACCGATGGCCAGCAAGGCATCTTCCTCAACGTGGTCGTCGGCATCGTCGGCGCCATGCTGGGCGGCTGGCTGATCTCGCCGATGCTCGGCATCGCGACCATCAACCAGGACAACTTCAGCCTGCCGGCGATGGGCGTTTCGCTTGTCGGCGCGATGATCCTGCTCGCGATCGTCAACCTGCTGCGCCGCGGCAGCTTGCGCTGAACGACCGGCTGGACCGCCATGAGCCTCATCAGTTTCATCAAGGGAGCCGGCGAAAAGCTGTTCAGCCACAGCCCGGCGGCGGCGCAATCGGCGCCGCCGGCCGCGCCCGACGTGGCCGCGCTCAACGCCACCGCCGGCAAGGCGATCGAGACCTACATCGCTTCGCAGAAGCTCTCGGCCGAGGGCCTGTCGGTCCGCTACGACGGCGCGACGCAGACAGTTGCCGTCAGTGGCATCGCGCCCGACCAGGCGACGCGGGAGAAGATCGTGCTCTGCTGCGGCAACGTGTCGGCGGTGGCCAAGGTCGATGACCTGCTCAGCGTCGCCGCGGGCAGCGAGCCGGCTTCGGCCTACCGCACCGTCAAGCCGGGCGACACGCTGTCGAAGATCGCGAAAGAGGCGTACGGCGACGCCAACGCCTACCCGAAGATCTTCGAGGCCAACCAGCCGATGCTGTCGAGCCCGGACAAGATCTACCCGGGCCAGTTGCTGCGCATTCCGGCCGCCTGACGACTCTGACGCCCCACTTGTCTAGACAAGTGGGCGCGGCGGCGGCTTGCCGTCGCCGTACAGGTCGGCCAGCCGCGCCAGCGCCTTGACGTCGCGCAGGTAGAGGCAGCCGTCGGCGATGCGGTGCAGGCCGCGCCGCTCCAGCTTGCGCAGGGTCTTGTTGGTGTGCACCAGCGACAGCCCGAGGCCGTCGGCGATGTGCTGCTGGGTCAGCGGAAACGGCACACCGTCGGCACCACCTTGCGGCATCACCGCCGCAGCCCGCTTGAACAACAAGATCAGCAGGGTCGCGATGCGCTCCTCGGCGCTGCGCCGGCCGACCG
>JANOVJ010000189.1:0-2027 GCA_031417295.1 bacterium
ATGATCGAGAACATGTTCAGCGTCGAGCGGAACATCAGCAGCGCCAGCACCACGCCGATCAGCGTCAACGGCAGCGACGCCATCAGCGCGATCGGCTGCAGGAAGCTCTTGAACTGGCTCGCCAGGATCATGTAGATGAAGACGATCGCCAGCCCGAGCGCACCCACCGCGTAGGTGAACGACTCGTTCATGTTCTTGGTCGAGCCGCCGAACACATAGCGGTAGCCGGGCGGCCAGGCGGTCTCGTCGAGTACGCGCTTGATGTCGGCCGACACATCGCCCGAACTCCGCCCGAGCGCGTTGGCGTCGATCGTGATCTCGCGGTTCAGGTCGCGCCGGTTGACCTGGTTCGGCCCGAACGACGGCGTGACCTGCGCCACCTGCGAGAGGCGGACGACGCGCGGGCTGCCGTCGGCCGCCGAAGCCACGTTGAGCGGCAGGCCTTGCAGGTCTTCGAGCGAGTTGCGGCTGCCGGGGGCGAGGCGCACGTTGACGTCGTAGTTCTCGCCATCGGGCGCGCGCCAGTTGCCGACGGTCTGCCCGGCGACGAGCGTGCGCAGCGTGCCCGCGAGCGAATTGACGTTGAGCCCGAGGTCGGACGCTGCGTCGCGCCGGACTTCGATCGCCACCGTCGGCTTGTCGGGCTTCAGCGTCGTGTCGAGATCCACCAGCCCCGGGATCTCGCGCAGCTTGCCGGTGATGAGCTTGGACAGGCGTTCCAGCTCCGCCAGGTCGGTGCCTTGGACCGAGAACTGCAGGCTCTTGCCGCCGCCGAGGTCGGTCGTGCCGATGTTGGTGATCGTGATCCCGGGGATGCGCGACAGCCGCTCGCGCAGCGGCACCGCCATCTGCGCGACGCTGCGGCTGCGGTCCTTGCGATCGACCAGGCGCACGTAGACCGTTGCGTAAATCTTGCCGGCGGCTTGCCCGCTGTTGATCGTCGTCACCGTGTACTTGACCTCGGGCAACTCGCGCAGCGCAGCATCGACCTGGCGCGCCCGCGCCTCGGTGACTTCGAGCGACGAGCCGACCGGGGTGTAGAAGTTGAGCTGGGTCTCGGAGAAGTCGGCCTTCGGAATGAATTCTGCGCCGAGCACCGGGATCAGCAGGAAGCTGCCGACGAAAGTAGCCAGGGCGATCAACAGCGTCGCCACCTTGTGCGCCAGCGACCAGCGAAGGATCGCCTGGTAGGCATCCGAGAGCCACTGCGTGAGGCGGTCGAACAGCCCGGTCACGCGGCCGATCGTCTTGTCGTAGAACGAGACCGGCGGCCCGCTCGCCCGGCCGTGCGCCTGCGGGTCGTGCCAGATACTGGAGAGCATCGGGTCGAGTGTGAAGCTGACGAACATCGAGATCAGCACCGCGGCCACGATGGTGATGCCGAACTCGTGAAAGAACTTGCCGACGATGCCGCCCATGAAGCCGATCGGCAGGAACACGGCGACGATCGAAAGCGTGGTCGCCAGCACTGCAGGGCCGATTTCCTCGGTGCCGTCGAGCGCGGCCTGGTGGGCGCTCTTGCCCATCTGGATGTGGCGCACGATGTTCTCGCGGACCACGATGGCGTCGTCAATCAGCAGGCCGACGCACAGCGACAGCGCCATCATCGTGATGCCGTTGATCGTGAACCCGAACAAGTACATGAACAGGAAGGTGCCGATCAGCGCGATCGGCAGCGTCAGGCCGGTGATGACGGTCGAGCGCCATGAATTGAGGAACAGGAAGACGATCAGCACCGTGAGTGCCGCGCCTTCGAGCAGCGTCTTTTGCAGGTTGGCGACCGAGACGCGGATCGAGCGCGAGTTGTCGCGGTTGACTTCCGTCACGACACCTGGCGGGGTCACCGAGGCCGCGCCTTCGAGCGCCTTGTACAGCCCGTCAACGACCGCGATCGTGTTCTCGCCCTGCGATTTCTGCACGCTCAGCAGCACCGTTCGCTGGCCGTTGTAGAGCGCCAGGCTTTCCACTTCCTGCGGGCCATCGACGACGTCGGCGACCTGCCACAGCTTCACCGGCAGGCCCGCGGC
>JANOVJ010000190.1:0-4069 GCA_031417295.1 bacterium
CCGTCAGCCGCCTCGAACATCGATCGATTGGAGGTCGAATCGATGCCGGGCATCAACCCGCCTTTGCCTTGATGAACCGGGAGCTTTGGGGCTTTGGCAGTTTCGGCGCGCCCGGGTTTGCGCAAGCGCAGGCGCAGGCCCGCTTCGATGAGCGCGGTCAGGCTGCTGCGCTCGTGCGCGGCCAGGGCCTTGGCCTTGGCGAGCAGATCGTCCTGGATATCGAGGGTCGCTTTCATTGGACAGGCTCGTACAGAAATGTGTACGAACTGTGGGCCTCCGCTGAGGGGCTCAGCGAAACGCTGCTCGCACTATTGCGAAACACACCGCAATCCACCCATCTTTTCCCGGCTTTGCCAACCCGACCTCAAGCCACCATCGGCGGCATTGACCGGAGCCCCGCCATGATGCGTTCCCTGTGGATCTCGAAGACCGGCATGGAAGCCCAGCAGACCCAGCTGGACACCATCTCGCACAACCTCGCCAACGTCTCGACCAACGGCTACAAGCGTTCCCATGCCGTGTTCGAAGACCTGATGTACCAGAACCTGCGCCAGACCGGCGCCAACAGTTCCGAGAGCACGACGCTGCCGACGGGCTTGCAGCTCGGCCTGGGCACGCGCGCCGTGGCCACGTCGCGCGACTTTGCGCAAGGCAACCTGCAGCAGAGCACCAACCCGTTCGACCTGGCCGTGCGCGGTAACGGCTTCTTTCATGTGCAGATGCCCGACGGCACCGCCGGCTACACCCGCGACGGGTCGTTCCAGGTCGATGCGCAGGGCGTGCTCGTCACCAACAACGGCTATCCGGTGCAGCCCGGTATCACCGTCCCCGCCAACGCGCAGAGCGTGACGGTGGCGCACGACGGCACGGTCAGCATCACGCTCGCCGGGCAAGCCGCAGCGCAGACCATCGGTCAGTTGCAATTGGTCAACTTCGTCAACCCGGCCGGGCTGGAACCGAAGGGCCAGAACATTTTCACCGAGACCAGCGCATCGGGTACCGCCAGCGCCGGTGCGCCCGGGTTGAACGGGCTGGGCTCGATTCAGCAGGGCTTCGTCGAGACCTCGAACGTCAACGTGGTGGAAGAACTGGTCGCGATGATCCAGACCCAGCGCGCCTACGAACTCAACTCCAAGGCGATTCAGACTTCGGACCAGATGCTGCAGAAACTCGCGCAGCTGTGAGCCCCATGAAGATTCTCGGCCTCGCTCTTTGCACGCTCGCCCTGGCCGGCTGCCAGGTGCTGAACGCCCCGCCGCCGGTGGACATCGCCCAGCCCACGTCCGTGCGCCCGCTGCCGGTGCCGGTGCAGACCGTCAACAACGGCGCGATCTTCCAAAGCGGGCAGTACCGGCCGCTGTTCGAGGACTACCGCGCCCGCCTCGTCGGCGACACGCTCACGGTGCAGATCGTCGAGCGCGTGAGCGCGAGCCAGAAGTCGAACAGCTCGGTCGACAAGAACGGCAAGATCGAAGCCAGCGTCACCGCCTTGCCGATCTTGAAGCCGAGTGCGCTGACCCGTGCCACGGCGGCAGGCACCTCGGCCAATACCTTCGAAGGCAAGGGCAGCACCGACACCGCGAACGACTTCAGCGGCGTCATCAGTGTGAGCGTGGTCGAGGTGCTGCCCAACGGCCACCTCGTGATCGCCGGCGAGAAGCAGATCGGCGTGAACCACAACGTCGATGTGCTGCGCTTTTCGGGCCAGGTCGATCCGCTGATGATCCGGCCCGGCAACGTGGTCGCGTCGGCGCAGATCGCCAACGTGCGGATCGAGCATCGCGGCCGCGGCCAGCAGGCCGAGGCGCAAGGAATAGGCTGGCTGTCGCGGGTCTTTTTGAACGTTGTGCCGTTCTAGCGCCGCCCAGAATCAGGCAGATCGAACCGACGCCTCTGCCATGAACAACGCAACCGACCGATTGATCCGCTGGCTGGTGGGCCTGACCGCCGTGGCCGCCAGCGCCGCGCTGTGGTGGCCGCTGCCCGCGCACGCCGCGCGCATCAAGGAGGTGGCCAGCGTGCAGGGCGTGCGTAGCAACGCCTTGGTCGGCTACGGCCTCGTGATGGCGCTCGACGGCACTGGCGACCAGACGACTTCGATCCCGTTTCTCACCCAAAGCATGATCGCGCTGCTGCAGCAGAACGGCGTCACCGTGCCGCAGGGCACCAACATGCAGTTGAAGAACGTCGCGGTGGTGATGGTGACGGCGCAACTGCCCGCATTCGCGCAGCCGGGGCAGACCATCGACGTCACCGTCTCGTCGATGGGCAACGCCAAATCGCTGCGCGGCGGGACGCTGATCTCCACACCCCTGCGCGGCGCCGACGGGCAGATCTATGCGATGGCACAGGGCAACCTCGTCGTCGGTGGTGCGGGCGCGTCGGCCGCCGGATCGAAGGTGCAGATCAACAGCTTGAACGCCGGCCGCGTGCCCGATGGCGCGACCGTCGAGCGCAGCGTGCCGACGCCGCTGAACCAGGGCGATTCACTCCAGCTCGATCTCAACGCGAACGACTTCAACACCGCGCGCGAAGTGGCCCGCGTCATCAACCGCCGCATGGGCGAGGGCAGCGCACAGGCGCTCGACGGGCGCTCGGTGCGGGTGCGCATGCCGGCCTCGCCCGAGGCCCGCGTGGCCTTTCTGGCCGACGTGGAGAACCTGCCGCTGGAGCTGGCCGCGCCGGCCGCGAAGATCGTGCTCAACGCGCGCACCGGCTCGGTGGTGATGAACCAGGCGGTCACGCTCGCCGCCTGCGCGGTGGCGCACGGCAACCTGGCGGTGATCATCAACACCACGCCCGTCATCAGCCAGCCGGGGCCGTTCTCGCAAGGGCAGACGGTCGCGCTGCCGCAGTCGGACATCCAGATTCGCGCCCAGCCGGGGATGCTGGTCGAGCTGCCCACCGGCACCAAGCTGGTCGATGTGGTGAAGGCGCTCAACGCGCTCGGCGCCACGCCGCAAGACTTGCTGGCGATCCTGCAGGCGATGAAGTCGGCGGGTGCGCTGAATGCCGAGATCGAGGTGATTTGATGAATGCCGCCGGGCCGCTCCCAAGGCATTCGCTCCCCCTCGGGGGGGCCGCGCGAAGCGCGAAGGGGGCATCATGAGCGCCGCGGTTCCGTCCACCCTTTCCACCGAAGCGCTGCGCTCGCGCGCCGCAGCCGATCCCAAGGCCGCGATCAAGGAAGCCGCAAAACAGTTCGAGGCCCTCTTCATGAAAGAGATCATGAAGAACATGCGTCAGTCCACCCTGGCCAGCGGCATGCTCGACAACGCCGGCACCGAGCTCGGCAACGACATGCTCGACACCCAGTTCGCGAAGCAGATGACCGGCCTGCGCGGCGGCCTGGGCGAGGTGATCGCGCGCCAGTTGGAGCGCCAGATGGGCGCGGTGCCGGTACCCGCCAACGTCCCGGCGCGGCCGGCACCCGCCGCCGTACCGGCGCGCAGCGACACTGACTTCAGCCAGACCAACGGCCCGGCACGCCAGGTCGGGTTTCTCCAGGCGAACCAGGCGGCCGCGCGGGGCGCCGAGGCCGAGACCGGCATTCCCGCCGCTTTCATGCTGGCGCAGGCCGCCCACGAGACCGGCTGGGGCCAGCGCGAAATCCGCCAAGCCGATGGCAGCAGCGCGAACAACCTGTTCGGCATCAAGGCCGGCAGCCAATGGAAGGGCGCCGTGGCTGAAGTCACGACGACCGAATTCGTCGACGGCCAACCGCGCAAGCTGACCCAGCGTTTCCGTGCGTACGCATCGCCGCAAGAGTCGTTCCGCGACTACGCACGGCTGATGAAAGACAACCAGCGCTACGCCCCGGTGCTGGCCAGTGGCGGCAGCGCCGAGCGCTTCGCGCAGGGCCTGCAGGCGGCGGGTTACGCCACCGACCCGGCCTACGCCGACAAGCTTGCCCGGACCATCAACACCACCTTGCGCCTGCAGCGCGCGGCGACCTGAGAGCTTGTGAAGATATGAATCGCACCCGCGTGAGGGCCCAGAACAGGCCCAATCTAGGCGCAAACCGGAGCCGGGTTCGGGACCCGGCGAGGATTTGCAACGACGAGTGGGC
>JANOVJ010000191.1:0-7120 GCA_031417295.1 bacterium
GCTGCGGCCAGCGCCACGGCAGGGCGAACAGCGCCCCCCAGGTGGCGATCAGCGCCGGGTAGGCAACACGGTCCAGCGGGCCCAGCACGCCATCGACGGCCCACACCACCGCGACCAGCAGGGTCGACGCCGGCAGCAGCAGTAGCGGCGTCTGGCGCTCGAGCAGCGAGATCGTCTTCGACGAACCCTTGCGCGGTTCGCGGCCGTTGACGATCGGTTCGTTGGGCAGTATGGGGTGCGACCGGGCGTGGGGCGGTAACGCCCAAGGCGACGAGCTCAGGCGTTGCGCCGGGGGCTGTCTATGCGTCGGGACACGCGCCGGGACACGCGCACCGGGCTACTTGAAAAGCCCCTTGAACAACTGCTGCGTCAGCTCCTTGCGCGGGTCCGCGCCCGCAGGCCCGGCCGCCCCCGACGCCGCCGGGCCGGGCGGCTTCAAGCCGCCGAGCAGGCCCTTGATCTGGCTCTGCGCGGTGGCCAGCGCCACGCTCGACCACTCGACGCGCCACTCGATCGCTGCCAGCGGCCCGTTCAGGTGGACCGGCAAGGTCAGGCCCTGCAGCGCCAGCAGGCCGCCCACGCCTGGCGCCACCAGGGGCGTGACGCGCACCGTGTAGTCGATGCTGCCGCGGCCGAGGTCGATCACGCCCGCGCCGCCGATGCGCAGCAGCGGGCTCTTCAGGTCGAGGTCGGTGCTGCGGGCCACGCCATCGGCCACCTGGAAGCTGACCGACAACGCCGAGAAAATCGTCTTCTCGGTCTGGACCGACGAGACGCTCGCGTCCTTCTTCGAGGCCAGCGCGCTGCGGGCCTGGCGCAAGACGCTGGAAAGGTCGATGCCCTTGACGGCACCGTCGCGCAACTGCAGCGCGGCAGTGCCCTGCAGCTGCGATTTGAGTTCGTTGATGCTGCGCCCGCTGGCCTGCAGATCGAGCGCCACCCGGCCCGTGCCCTCAAGCAGGTCGCGCCCGGTCGCTTCGCGTTGCAACTGGTTGACGTTGACGCCGCTCGCCAGGGCCTTGATCGTCACACGGCCGGTGGTTGCGTCGGCCGCGCTGCCGCTCGCATCGACGCTGCCGCCCCAGGCCTGGCCGCGCAGCGTGTCCAGGCGCAGCTTGCCGCCGTCGAGCACCGCTTCGAGCACCGCGTCGCGCCCGCGCAGGGTGTCGAAGGCAATGCTGCCGGCGCGCAGCTCGAACTGGCCGTCCACGCTGCGCAGCGGGCTCAGGTCGATCGGTGTGTCGGCGCCGGTGCCGCCGTTCGCGCCGCTGGCGGCCGGGCCGGCAGTGGCAGGCCGCAGCAGCGCATTCAGGTCGAGCGCCTCGAAGCGTGCCTGAACCTTCAGCCGTGGCACCGGGCCCGACAGCACGGCGTCGCCGTGGGTCGAGAACGGGCTGCCCGCGATCTGCCCGTCGGCCGTCCACCGGGCATGGCCGGGAGACACCGCCGCGTCGCCGCGCAGCGCCAGCGCCAGCACCTTGGCGGCGGCGTCCTGCGCCTGCACCGCGAGATCGATCCTGGCCAGCGCCAGCGACCGCTCGGCCGGCCGCAACGTGAGCTCGCTGGCGAGTGTGCCGCTGAGCTTGCGCGGCCCGCTGCTGCCGGCCCACGTCGCCTCGAAGCCGGGCACCTTGACCTGCTCGAAGTCGCCGCTAGGCGGCGCCGACTTGAAGCTGCCGCTGAGCCGCGTTGTGCCTTCGAGCGCGAAGCTGCCCGACAGCGCGCTGCCTTGCAAGGCGCGGCCCTTGACATCGAGTTGCGGCCAGTCGAGCGCGAGTTTGATCGGCCCGGCCAGCGCTGCGCCTTGCAGGCGCAGCGCCAGCCCGGCGAGCGCCAGGTTCTGCTGCGTCGGGTCGAACCCGAAGCGTTGCAGCTTCAAGCTGGAGCCGGCCAGCTTCAGCGTGCCCAACGTCGCCGCGCCATCGAGCGCCAGCGCCTCGGCGCGCAGCGTGCCCTGCGCGCTGTTCCAGCCCAGCGCGCCCTTGAGCGTCGCGTCAACGCCGCTGGCGCCGGGTGCGTCGCCCTTGAAGACCAGCGCCATCTCGCGCAGCGCGATGTCGTGCCCGGCCAGGTCGAGCGCGATCTTCGTCTCGCCGCTCAGGCTGCCGCGCAGGGCAGGGGCTTCAAGCGCGAACTGCAGCTTCAGTTTCAACGGCGACTCGGTCTTGTCGGCCAGGCGGCCACTGACCAGGGACTCGATCCCGACCTCGCCCTTCAAGCCCAGCAGCGCGTCGTCGATGCGCGCCTTCAGGTCGTCGATCTCGATCCGGCTCACGTCGAAGCGCAGCGCTGTCGCGGCGGAGGGCGCCGTCTTGCTGCCATCCGCCGCCGCCGCCGCGCCGCCGCCGAGCAGATCGTCGATGTTGCTCAGGCCCTGCGCATCGCGGCGCAAGGCCAGGTGCAGGCCGCGCGCCGAGACGCCGTCGATGACGACCGATTTCGACAGCAACGGCCACAGCGCCACCGACAGCGCGGCTTCGTCGAGCGAGGCGAAGGTATCAGCGCTGCCGGGCTCGCTCAGGCGCGCCTTCGAGAGCCTGACTTGCAGCCGCGGGAACAGCGCCAGTTCGAGCGGGCCGTCGATGGCGAGGCTGCGGTTGCGGTGGGTCTGCATCCAGGCGATCGCCAGGCTCTTGGCGCGATCGGCGTCGAAGGTGGCTACCAGCCATGCCGCGGCGCCACCGAGCAGCGCGGCGGTCACGGCAAGGGCCATCAGGCATCGGCGAAGGAGGGGGCTCATCGAGGGGCTGCGATCCGGCACGACCCGGCGCGCAGCCCGATTCTCCGCGCTCCGGTGCGCCCCGGGCCGAGGGCGTGGGTTTCGACACGCTCCGTACAATCGGAGCCGATGGCAGCCTTCGATGTGTGCGTGAGCGGTGCGGGAATCGTCGGGCGGTGCCTGGCGCTGTCGCTCGCGCGCCAGGGGCTGCAGGTGGCGCTGCTGCCCGGCCCTGGTGACGCAGCCCCGCGCGGTGCGGCCGGCGACGTGCGGGCCTACGCGCTCAATCCGGCGTCGGTTGGCCTGCTCAAGCAGCTCAAGGTCTGGGACGCCCTGCCGGCGCATGCGGCCACGGCCGTGCATGACATGCACATCGAAGGCGACGCCGGCAGCGGGCTCGACTTCTCGGCCTGGGAACAGTGCGTGGGCGAACTCGCCTGGATCGTCGATGCGGCAGTGCTGGAACGCCACTTGGCCGACGCGGTGCGCTTTGCGCCGCACCTGAGCGTCGTCGCGCCCGGCACCAGCCTGGCCGGCCCGGACGGCCCGGGCGGTCGGGTCGCCACGCTCACCGCGCTCTGCGAAGGCCGGGCCTCTGCCAGCCGCAGCGCGCTCGGCGTGCAGGTGGAGCGCCACGACTACGGCCACCGGGCCATCGCCGCGCGGCTGGTGACCGAGCAGCCCCATTTGAACCGGGCCAGGCAGTGGTTTCGCGCCCCCGACGTGCTGGCGCTGCTGCCGCTCGACACGCCGGAACCGGGGCGCTCGTTCGCGCTCGTCTGGTCGCTGCCCGACGCGAACGCCGAGGCGCTGCTGGCGCTCGACGCCGCCGCCTTCGAGGCCGCGCTGCTCGCTGCCACCGGCGGCGCCGTGGGCACGCTGCGCTTGGCCAGCGAGCGTGCCGCCTGGCCGCTGGCGCTGGTCAATGCCGAGACCTGGTGCGCGCCCGGCTGGGTACTTTTAGGCGACGCTGCGCATGGCGTCCATCCGCTGGCCGGGCAGGGCCTGAACCTGGGCCTGGCCGATGTGGTGGCGCTGGCGCGCACGATCGAGCAGCGCGAGCCGTGGCGCGGGCTCGGCGACGAAAAACTGCTGCGTCGCTACGTGCGCGAGCGCGCAGCGCCCACCTGGGCGATGCAGCGCGTGACCGACGGCCTGCTGCAACTTTTTTCCAGCCCGCAACCGGCGGTGCAGGAACTTCGCAACCGCGGCCTGACTCTGGTCAATCGGTTGGCGCCGCTCAAGCGCTGGCTCGCCGCCCGCGCGCTCGGCTCCTGAGCCCCTGAGCCTACTTTCCGAAAGAACCCGATGTCACCGATGTCCCGCTTTCGCTCCGCTGCCGGCCTGGCCGCCTTGTTGACGTTCGGCCTCGGCGCTGCCTTCGCCGACGAAGCCGCGATCCGCAAGAACATCAGCGAGCGTCTGCCCGACTTTCCGAAGATCGACGAGATCACGAAGACGCCGATCCCCGGCCTCTACGAGGTGCGCATGGGCACCGAGGTGATCTACAGCGACGAGCAGGGCAGCTACCTGATCGAAGGCAGCCTGATCGACACCCGCAGCAAGGCCAACCTGACCGAAGCCCGCATCGCCAAGCTGACCGCGATCGACTTCGCGAGCCTGCCGCTGAAGGATGCGCTGGTCTGGAAAACGGGCACCGGCGCGCGCCGCATCGCGGTCTTCGCCGACCCGAACTGCGGCTACTGCAAGAAGTTCGAGCGTGACCTGCTGCAGGTCAAGGACCTGACGGTCTACACCTTCCTGATCCCGATCCTCGGTGGCGATTCGCCCGAGAAAGCGGCCAACATCTGGTGCGCCAAGGACCGGACCGCCACCTGGCGCGACTGGATGGTCGAAGGCAAGGCGCCGCCGCGCAACATGGGCGCCTGCGAGACGCCGATGGCGCGCAACCTGGCCTTGAGCCGCAAGCACAAGGTCAACGGCACGCCGGCGATCGTGTTCGAAGACGGCACCCGCGTTCCCGGCGCGATGGGCGCCGAGGCGCTGGAAAAGCAGTTGCTCGCGAGCCGTGCCACCGGCACCGTCACCAAATAGCGGGGCGATGCCGTTCAGCCCGGGTTGGCTGGCCCGCCGCGCTTGGCGCTGGCGCGGCAGCGGTCGGAACAGAATTTCACCTCGTTCCAGTTCTTCGCCCAGGCACGGCGCCAACTCATCGCGCGCCCGCAGTGCAGGCAGGGTTTGCTGGGCAGCGATTGCTTGTTGCCGCGAAAGCCGCTCGTTGGTGCCATGCCCCTCTTCCCCTTTCAATGCCATGCCAAGAGCGGCTAGCCTAGGGCATCGCTAGACTCGCGCCGGTCAGCGACTCGCAACAAGCTTTCATGCACCCTGCCGCGCCGTCACCCTCAGCCCGGCGTCTCGGGCTCGCCGGCCTGCTGCCGTTCGTGCTTGGCGCGGCGTGGGTGTGGACGTCACGCGGTGCCGTGCAGGCGCAGGCAACGGCCGCGCTGGCAGCCTACGGCGCGGTCATCGTCTCGTTTCTCGGCGGCATTCACTGGGGGCTGGCGTTTCGCCAGGCCGAGCCGCGGCGGGCGCTGCTGGTCTGGGGCGCGGTGCCGTCGCTGCTGGGCTGGTTGGCGCTGGCACTGCCGCTGCCGCACCCGCTGGCGCTGGCCTGGCTGGGCGCCACGCTGATTGCCTGCTACCGCGTGGACCGCCGTGTCTACGCCGACGAGGGCGTGGCGGCCTGGCTGCCGCTGCGGCTGCGGCTCACGGTGGTGGCCAGCCTGAGCTGCTTCGCAGGCGCTGCCGGAGGCGCCCTCTGACGCGGCCAGGCGCTGTCCCAGCGTGGCGTATTCTGTTGCGTTGTTCTCCCGGCCCCGAACCGCCCACTGCATGATTTCCTACCGCATCGACGTGGCCGACGTCCACGCCCACCTGTTTCGCGTCACGTTGCGCGTGCCCGAGCCGGCCGCCGAACAGCGCTTTAGCCTGCCGGTGTGGATCCCCGGCAGCTACCTGGTGCGCGAGTTCGCGCGCCACCTGTCGGGGCTCACCGCCCGCCAGGGCTCGCGCGCGCTGGCCTTGCAGCAGCTCGACAAGGCGACCTGGCTCGCCCGCTGCAGCGGCCGTGGCGCGCTGACCGTGAGCTACCTCGTCTACGCCTTCGACACCTCGGTCCGCGCCGCCTTCCTCGACCCGCGGCGCGGCTTCTTCAACGGCACCAGCCTGTGCCTGCGCGTCCACGGCCGCGAGGCCGAGGCGCATGGCTTGACGCTCGGCCCCTTGCCCGCGGGCTGGGAGGTGGCCACCGCGATGCCTGCCGCGCCGGGGCGCAACACCTTCGTCGCCGCCAGCTACGACGCGCTGGTCGACCACCCGTTCGAGCTCGGCCGCTTCTGGCGTGGCCGCTTCATTGCCGGCGGTGCGCCGCACGAGTTTGTGGTGGCCGGCGCATTGCCCGGCTTAGACGGCGAGCGCCTGCTGGCCGATACGAAGCGCATCTGCGAGACCGAGATCGCGTTCTGGCACGGCCCCGACGCGACCGCGAAGCACCTGCCCTTCGAGCGCTACGTGTTCATGCTCAACGCGGTGGAAGACGGCTACGGTGGCCTGGAGCACCGCGCCAGCACCGCACTCATCGCCGCCCGGCGCGACCTGCCGCGCGCCGGCATGGCGGCCGAGCCGAGCGACGGCTACGTCACGTTGCTCGGCCTCGTCAGCCACGAATACTTCCACACCTGGAACGTCAAGCGCCTGCGCCCGGCCGAGTTTGCGCAGTTCGATTACACCCAGGAAAACTACACCGAGCTGCTCTGGTTCTTCGAGGGCTTCACCAGCTACTACGACGACCTGTTCCTGCTCCGCGCCGGGCTGATCGACGAGGCGCGCTACCTGCGGCTCATCGCCAAGACCGTGACCGCCGTGCTGGCTGCGCCGGGGCGCAAGGTGCAGAGCCTGGCGCAGGCGAGCTTCGACGCCTGGGTCAAGTACTACCGCAGTGACGAGAACACGCCCAACGCGACCGTCAGCTACTACACCCTGGGCTCGCTGGTCGCGCTGGCACTCGACCTGAGCCTGCGCGGCGCGCCCGGCGGCCGGGCCTCGCTCGACCGCGTGATGCGCGAGCTGTGGGCGGGCAGCGGTGGTGGGCCGGTCAGCGAGCGCGACATCGTTGCCGCCGTCAAGGCCGTGGCCGGCGCGCGGCGTGGCGCGGCGCTGGCCGCCGAGCTGCTGAGCTGGGTCCACGGCACGGACGATCTGCCGCTGCAGGCATTGCTCGCGCGCGCCGGTGTGGGCTGGCAAGCCCAGCCGGCAACGCTGGCCCAGCGCTGGGGCCTGCGCGTCAGCGAGAGCGCGCTGACCGGCGTGAAGATCGGCGCCGTGCTGCGCGGCGGCGCGGCCGAGCGGGCCGGGCTGGCCGCAGGCGACGAACTGCTGGCG
>JANOVJ010000192.1:0-1738 GCA_031417295.1 bacterium
GTCTTGCCGGCGCCGTTGGGGCCGATCAGGCCGACCCGGTCGCCACGCAGGATGGTCGCGTTGAAACCCTTGACGATGACCTTCTCGACGTCTCGGTCGTGAAAGCTCATCGAGACATCGCGCAGCTCGGCCACGATCTTGCCGCTGGCCGTGCCGGTATCCACTTCGAGCCGCACCTGGCCCAGCGAATCGCGCCGCGCCTGGCGTTGCGTTCGCAGCACCTGAAGCCGTTCGATGCGCGCGACGCTGCGCGTGCGGCGGGCTTCGACGCCTTTCCTGATCCACGCCTCTTCCTGCGCCAGCAGCTTGTCGGCGCGCGCGTTGGCCAGCGTGTCGGAGGCGAGCTGGTCTTCCTTCAGCCGCTCGTAGGCGCTGAAGTTGCCGGGGTAGCTGCGCAGCGTGCCCCGGTCGAGCTCGACGATGCGCGTCGCCACGGCGTCGAGGAAGGCGCGGTCGTGGGTGATCAGCATCAGCCCGCCCTTGAAGCCGCGCAGCAGCTCTTCGAGCCAGGCGATCGAGTCGAGGTCGAGGTGGTTGGTCGGCTCGTCGAGCAGCAGCACGTCGGGCACGGCCACCAGGGCCAGCGCCAGCGCGACGCGCTTCTTCATGCCGCCCGACAGCTCGCCGACGCGGCGTGCGCCGTCGAGGTGAAGCTGCGCCAGCGTGGTTTCGACGCGTTGCTCCCAGGTCCAGGCGTCGAGGGCTTCGATGCGGGTTTGCAGCGCGTCGAGGTCCACGCCTTCGGCGTGCTCTTCGTACTGCTGGCGCACCGCGCGCGCCTCGGCCACGCCCTCGCTGACGGCGTCGAACACGCTCGCGTCGGCGGCGAACAGCGGCTCCTGCGGCACGTAGCGGATGCGCAGGCCCTGGGTCAGTTGGAGCAGGCCGTCGTCGGGCTTTTCGAGGCCGGCCACGATCTTCAGCAGCGAGGACTTGCCGGCCCCGTTGCGGCCGATCAGGCCGAGCCGTTCGCCTTCTTCGAGCGAGAAGCCGGTGCCGTCGAGCAGGGCGACATGGCCGAAGGCGAGGTGGGCGTTGGAGAGGGAAAGTACAGCCATGGCGCGAGCAACCCAAAACCCCGATTATCGAGGGGCGGGCGGTTCGGCCCGTTTGCGCTCAAACCGCCAGCGCTGCCTCCAGCGCATCGACGAACATCTTCGCCACGTCGAAGCCGGTCTGGTCGGTGATCTCGCGAAAGCACGTCGGGCTGGTCACGTTGATCTCGGTCAGGCTGTCGCCGATCACGTCGAGCCCGACCAACAACAGGCCGCGCGCTGCCAGCACCGGGCCGAGCGCCTCGGCGATCTCGCGGTCGCGTGCCGAGAGCGGCTGGGCCACGCCCTTGCCGCCGGCCGCGAGGTTGCCGCGGATCTCGCTGCCCTGCGGAATGCGCGCCAGCGAGAACGGCACCGGCACGCTGCCGATGACGAGGATGCGCTTGTCGCCGTGCACGATCTCGGGCAGGTAGCGCTGCACCATCACCGTCTGCGCGCCGCCGCGGAAGATGCCCATGCCGCCCATGCCGTCGAGCGGCTTGAGGATGATGTCGCCGTGCTCGGCGTGGAAGCGCTTCACGTCGTCGGCGCGCCGCGTCACCAGCGTCGGGCCGATGAACTGCGGGAACTCCAGGATCGCAAGCTTTTCCGGGTGGTCGCGCAGCGCGCTTGGCTTGTTGAACACGCGCGCGCCTTCGCGTTCGGGTCGAGCAGCAAGCTGGCGGCGGCCTACGGCATCACGG
>JANOVJ010000193.1:0-2995 GCA_031417295.1 bacterium
GAAGACCCGTACTCGCGGCCGACGCCGTTCGCGCCGCAGACCGGCCGCATTCGCTGGTGGCGGCCCGAAGTCGCCGCGTCGCAGCCCGGCGTGCGCATCGACCACGGCATCGCCGAAGGCGGCGACGTCTCGCCGTTCTACGACGCGATGGTGGCCAAGGTGATCGCCCACGGTCGCGACCGCGACGACGCGATCCGCCGCCTGCGGGCCGCGCTGCAAGATGCGCCGCTGCTCGGCCTGTGCCACAACGGCCGCTTCCTCGCCGACCTGCTCGACCACAGTGCGTTTCGCGCGGCTGCGATGACGACCGCGCTCATCGACGAATGGGTCGAACAAGGCGAGCCGATCACGCACCGCCCGCTGCCTGGAATTGAAGCCTGGTGTGTGGCCGCCGCGCTGTTCGCGCAAGGCAGTGGCGCCGGTTGGCGTGCCGACAGCGTGGCCGCGTACGACATCGAACTGCGGTGCGACGGCGAATCCGCGCCGCTGCGGGTGCAGCCGGGTCGTGACGGTGCGGTGCATGTGACGCTGCGTGAAGGGGTCCATGAGCTGCGCTTGCTGGCGTTCACGCCAGGCCACGTGGTCTATCGCTTTGACGGCGTGCAGCGCCGCGCGGTGGCACTGCGCGAAGGCGGTGAACTGCACCTGGCCCTCGGCGGCGCGAGCTTTGTGTTCAGCGAACCTTCGGCCCTGGCCGATGCCGATGCCGGCCTCGACACACGGCGCGTGCGTGCCCCGGTGGCCGGCGTCGTGACGCAGTTGCTGGTGGCGCCCGGCGACAGCGTGAGCGAAGGCCAGCCGCTGGCCTGCGTCGAGGCCATGAAGATGGAAATGTGGCTCGCAGCACCCGCCGCTGCGAAGGTGCTTGCCGTGCATGCGCGCATCGGCGAGCAGGTTGCGGCCGGTGCCGTGCTGGCCGAACTCGAACCCCTCGACGCCAAGGAAGCCTCATGACAACGAAAGCCATCATCACCTGCGCCTTGACCGGTGTGCTCACCGACCCGAAGCAACACCCGGTGCCGGTCACCCCGCCGCAAATGGCCGCCGAGGCGCGCGACGCCTTCAACGCCGGCGCATCGATCATGCACGTGCACCTGCGCAGCCAGGAGCCGGGCTTCGGCCACCTGCCGAGCTGGGACCCGGACGTGGCCGAGGCCGTGGTTGGCGCGATCCGCGAAGCCTGCCCGGGGGTGATCGTCAACCTCACCACCGGCGTGATCGGCAAGGACGTGTCGGGGCCGATCGCCTGCATCCGCCGCGTCAAACCCGAGATCGCGGCTTGCAACGCGGGCACGCTGAACTACCTGAAGATCAAGGGCAACGGCGAGTGGGCCTGGCCGCCGATGGTGTTCGACAACCCGGTCGCCAAGGTGCAGCAGTACCTCGACGTGATGGCCGAGTGCGACGTGCACCCCGAGTTTGAATGCTTCGATGTCGGCATCGTGCGCTCGGTCGAGATGTACCTGAAGGCCGGCCTGTTCAGCGGCGTGCCCGAGTACAACTTCGTGATGGGCGTGGCCTCGGGCATGCCCTGCGACGCCGACCTGCTGGCGCTGCTGCCGCGCTATGTGGCGAGCGGCGCGGTGTGGCAAACGACGCTGATCGGCCGCGCCGAAATCTGGCCGGTGCACCAGAGGACGGCCGACCTCGGGGGGATGTTGCGCAGCGGGCTCGAAGACACGTTCTACCTGCCGGGCGGCGAGCGCGCGGCGGGCAACGGCGCACTGATTGCCGAGCTGGCTGCTTGTGCTCGGCGCGCGGGCCGCGAGGTAGCGAGCCCGGCCGAGGCGCGCACGTTGCTGGGCTTGCGCGGCTAAGTTCGCCGCGTCGAGATGACGGCGCCTCCCCTCGCATCGCCGCCCGGCGCCACTGCGCGCCCGCTCTGGCCAGGGTTGCTGCTCGCGGGCGCCGGCTCGATCGCGTTCTCGGGCAAGGCCATCATCGTCAAGCTCGCGTACCGCCACGGCGTCGATGCGGTGACGCTGATCATGTACCGCATGCTGTTCGCGCTGCCACTGTTCCTGCTGCTCGCGTGGTGGGCCGGGCGCGGCAAGCCGGCGCTGACTCGGCGCGACCGCATCACCGTCTTCGGCCTCGGTTTCAGCGGCTACTACCTGGCGAGCTTTCTCGACTTTACCGGCCTGCAATTCATCAGCGCCAGCCTGGAGCGGCTGATCCTGTACTTGAACCCGACGATCGTGCTCGCGCTCGGCGTGCTGCTGTTCCAGCGCAAGGTGGCCGGGCGGCAGTTGCTGGCACTGGCCGTGAGTTACAGCGGCGTGGCGCTGGTGTTCGGGCACGAGGTGCAACTCGTCGGCCCCGATGTCGCGATGGGTGCGGCGCTGGTGTTTGCGAGCGCCGTGAGCTATGCGCTGTACCTGGTCTACAGCGGTGAGGAAGTCCAGCGCCTCGGGGCGCTGCGCCTCACCGGCCTGGCCACCAGCGTCGCCTGCGTGCTGTGCATCGCGCAGTTCCTGTTGTTGCGGCCACTCTCGGCGATGGCTGTCGCGCCGGAAGTGATCTGGCTCTCGCTGCTGAACGCCACCGTCTGTACCTTCGCGCCGGTGCTGATGGTGATGATGGCGATCGAACGCATCGGCGCGACGATGGTGGCGCAGACCGGCATGATCGGGCCGCTGTCCACGATCACGATGGGCGTGCTGATCCTCGGTGAGCCGTTCACGGTGTGGGTGGCTGCCGGCACGCTGCTGGTGCTGGCCGGCATCTGGCTGCTGGCGCGCTCGCGGGCATGACGTGCGCAGCGACTGCATGATGCACGGGGTGAGGGGGTTGTTCCGAAGCCATACGACCAGAGGGAAGCGCGATGAAATGCCTGCGACCACTGCTGCCTTGCCTTGCCCTCCTGCTGTGTTGCGTCGGTGCGGCGTCTGCGGCCGAGGTACGCACCTACGACGTGCCACGCGGCGCGCGCCCGCACGACGTGGCGCCCGACCCGAAGCCGGGCGGCCCGGTCTGGTACACGGCGCAGGGGCAG
>JANOVJ010000194.1:0-3173 GCA_031417295.1 bacterium
CATCTCCGAGCGCGACTCGGCCACCTCGGGCCGGCTGTGGCCGAAGAACCCGACGCTGCAGAATTTCGAGATCGTGTTCCAGCAAAAGCACTTCTACCTCAACCACTTCTGGCTCCAGCTCGGCAACTCGCTGATGATCGCTGTCGCGGTAGGTGTGATCACGCTGTTCGTCGCCACCACGGCGGCCTTCGCCATCAGCCGTCTCAAGTTGCGCGGCGGGCGCACGGTGATGAACCTGGCGTTGTTCACCTACATCATCCCCGCCGCGTTCCTTGCGGTGCCGATGTACAAGACCATGGCCAACTACGGCCTGCTCAACAACCGCTGGTCGCTCATCCTGGCGATGGTGACGATCGCATCGCCCTATTGCATCTGGGTCTTGAAGCAGGCGTCCGACAAGCTGCCCTGGGAGCTCGACGAAGCCGCGCGCATCGACGGTGCGACGCCGCTGCAACTGTTCCGCCTGGTCTACCTTCCGCTGATGGTGCCGTCGCTGGTGGCGGTGGGCACGTATGCGCTGCTGCTGGCGTGGAACGAGTACCTCTACGGCTTCCTGCTGCTGTCCAACGAAACCCAGCTCACGCTTGCCGTCGCGCTGGGCAACTTTCTCGCCGCCGACGATTCGCCGTGGGAGCTGTTGATGGCCACCGGCTTCGTCTACGCGCTGCCACCCGCGGCGATTTATTACGCCTTCAAGCGCTACATGGTGTCGGGCCTCACGGCCGGCGCCGTGAAAGCCTGACCGCACCAAACGACTGCTCACGCCATGGCCTCAGTCTCGTTCCGCAATATCCAGAAGGCCTACGGCAAGGTCAAGGTCATCCACGGCATCGGCTTCGACATTGCCGATGGCGAATTCGTGGTCCTGGTCGGCCCGTCGGGTTGCGGCAAGAGCACGCTGCTGCGGATGCTGGCCGGGCTGGAGGAAATTTCGGGCGGCGAGATCCTGATCGGCGACAAGGTCGTCAACGAGTTGGAGTCCAAGGACCGCGACATCGCGATGGTGTTCCAGAGCTACGCCCTCTACCCGCACATGACGGTGGGCGAGAACATGGCCTTCAGCCTGCGCCTGCGCAAGGCCGACAAGCAAACCACCGACACCCGCGTGGCCAACGCTGCGCGCATCCTGAACCTGGAGCCGCTGCTGGCGCGCTACCCGCGCGAGCTCTCGGGCGGCCAACGCCAGCGCGTCGCGATGGGCCGCGCGATCGTCCGCGACCCGAAGGTGTTCCTGTTCGACGAGCCGCTGTCGAACCTCGACGCCAAGCTGCGCGTGGCGATGCGGGCCGAGATCAAGGCGCTGCACCAGCGCCTGAAGACGACCACCGTCTACGTCACCCACGACCAGATCGAAGCCATGACGATGGCCGACCGCATCGTCGTGATGCACGACGGCATCATCGAGCAGATCGGTACGCCGCTCGAATTGTTCGACCGGCCGCGCAACCTGTTCGTCGCCCAGTTCATCGGCTCGCCGTCGATGAACGTGTTTCCCGGCACGGCGCGCGGCGGCGCCGGTTTCGTCGAGGCGCTCGGGGCCCGTTGGCCGGCGGTGCTGGCGGGTGCGGCCGAAGGGCAGGCAGTGCACTACGGCATCCGCCCTGGCGACCTGGCGCTGGCGAATGACGGCATCCCGGCGAAGGTGGTGGTGGTCGAGCCCACCGGCGCCGAGACCGAGTTGCTGGTGCAGGTGGGCGACTCGCAACTCATCGTGGTGCTGCACGGCCGCACCCAGGCCCAGCCCGACGACATCGTGCACCTGGCCATCGACGCTGCCAAGTCGCATGTCTTCGATGGGCAGGGCGGCCAGCGCTTGGGTTGAGCGGCGGCGCAGGTTCGGGGTGAGTTCCACATGGCGTACCTCGGTGCGGGCTTGTGTTTTCGCTCGGGCATCGGTTGGATGGGCACGTTTTTCTTGACGAGAAAGGACACTGGCACCGCCTGCGGCGCGACCCCGAAGCCAGGAGAAAGCCTCAAACCATGAATGCGTTCCTGAAGGTCGTACTGTTCACCGACACCGACGGCCGCGCCCGCTGGCGCGAACAACCCATCGCGCTCACCGAAGGCAAACCCCAGGCGATGCTGTCGCCGCTGCTGCCCAGCGGCGGCTACCAGTTGCGGATGAGCCCGGTCGGCTTTCGCAGTGAGTTCCATTGCACCGAGACCGCGCAGTGGGTGCTCATCCTCGGCGGGCAGATGGAAATCGGCCTGCAAGACGGCAGCTCGCGCTTGTTCGGGCCGGGCCAGCACTTTCACTCGGCCGACCATTTGCCGGCCGGCGTGGCTTTCGACCCGGCCGTGCACGGCCATTGGAGCCGGCAGCTCGGGCCCGAGCCATTGACCACGCTGTTCGTCCGCGGCTGAGGTGGCAGCTGGCGGGCTTCTCGCGGCGAGGGGCGGGCCGCGCCCTCACGCTGACCTCGCCCTACAATCGCGGCTCGCCCAAGGAGCGTTGCGACAGCGACCGGAGCCCACGCTCCCGCGCTGCCAGGCTTGGGCACGGTGCGCCGAGGGGCCCGCCGCGTCAACGGCGCTCACCCGACCCGCCAGGTCGCGGTGAGTTCCGCGGCCGATGAGCCGCCGCCATGACCGCACCCGTCTCTGCCAACGCCAACGCCACCACCACGGTCGCCCTGCCACCGATGAAGCTCTCGGGCCTCGAACCCGTGGCCATCGGCGAGGGCTCGCTGTTCGTCAACATCGGCGAGCGCACCAACGTCACCGGCTCGAAGGCCTTCGCGCGGATGATCCTGAATGGCCAGTTCGAGCAGGCGCTCGCGGTGGCGCGGCAGCAGGTGGAAAACGGCGCCCAGGTGATCGACATCAACATGGACGAGGCGATGCTCGACAGCCAGGCAGCGATGGTGCGCTTCCTGAACCTGATTGCCGGCGAGCCCGAAATCGCGCGGGTGCCGATCATGATCGACAGCTCGAAGTGGAGCGTGATCGAGGCCGGCCTGAAGTGCATCCAGGGCAAGGGTATCGTCAACTCGATCTCGCTGAAGGAAGGCGAGGCGGCGTTCCGGCACCAGGCCAAGCTGGTGCGCCGCTACGGCGCCGCGGCGGTGGTGATGGCCTTCGACGAGAAGGGCCAGGCCGACACCTTCGAGCGCAAGACGCAGATCTGCGAACGCGCCTACCGCATCCTCGTTGACGAGGTCGGCTTCGCGCCC
>JANOVJ010000195.1:0-4021 GCA_031417295.1 bacterium
GTCTGCACGATCGAAGACCCGATCGAGATGATCCAGCCGGCCTTCAACCAGACCCAGGTGCAGACGGGGCTCGACCTCGGCTTCGCCGAAGGCCTGCGCGCGCTGATGCGGCAGGACCCGGACATCATCATGGTCGGCGAAATCCGCGACCTGGCGACGGCCGAGATGGCGATCCAGGCGGCGCTGACCGGCCACCTCGTCTTCAGCACCCTGCACACGAATGACGCCGCCTCGGCGATCACCCGGCTGGTCGACCTGGGCGTGCCGCCCTACCTGATCGGCGCGACGGTGATCGGCGTGCTCGCGCAGCGGCTGGTTCGCACCCTGTGCGTGAGCTGCAAGCAGATCGATACCGACACCACGCGCGAGACCTTGCACGAAGTGGTCAAGCCGTGGCGGCTGACCGGCGAGATGCGGGCCTACAAACCGGTCGGCTGCCTCGAATGCCGGATGACCGGCTACCGCGGCCGGGCCGGGCTGTACGAGTTGCTGAGCGTGACCGAGCCGGCGCGCGCCGCGATCCACCCCGTGCCCGATGCGGCCAAGCTACGCGCCCAGGCCCTGACCGATGGCCTGCGCCCGCTGCGAATGGCTGGCGCGATGAAGGTGGCCGAGGGGATCACGACGATCGAGGAAGTGCTCAGGGCGACGCCGGCCTGGGACGGCTGAAGGCCGGTGCCTGCTTTCATGGCCGGGCCTCCGTTCGGCCCACGCCTACCGAGCCAACGCCACCTCGGGCACGAGTTCGAGCCGCCGCGCCCGGCGCGCGAACCCACGATCGTCGAAGGTCACCAATCGCTCGCACGCGGCGCTGCTTGCCCAGTGCAACGCATCGGCGAAATCGAGCCCGCGCAGGTGCGCGCCGAGCGCGTCCTTGACGGCCTGCCAGCGTTCGACGGTGACGTGCGGCATGCCCAGCAGATGCTCGATCGCGCGGCAGAACTCGGCCGGCCCCACTTCGTAGAAACCGCGCATCACCCACTCGAACTCGAGCACCACCGTCAGGGGCACGAACACCGAGGGCGACTCGACGATCAGCTTGCGCGCCAGCGGTCGCTGCCGCCTGGCTTCGGTGTCCTCGGGGTCGTCGCAGTAGAAGCGCGCCAGGATGTTGGTATCGACGGCGATCACTTCTTGCCCGGCCGTTCCTTGGCCAGCAGCGCAGCGGGGTCGAATTGCGACAGCCGCCGCGGCGCCCGGCCGGCCGGGCTCGGGGCGATCTTGAGCAAGCCATAGCCCGCAGCCGGATCGGACGGCACCACGCGCCGCCGAACCACGAGCCGCAGCGTGCCGCCTTCATCGACAAACTCCACCTGCGTGCCCGGCGTCAGTTCATAGCGCGCCCGAATTTCCGCCGGGATGACGATCTGGCCTTTTTCAGTCAGCGTGGCAGCAACCATCGATTGGCTTTCGGATCTTGTGCGAGAGCGCCAGTCTAGCAGGCTGGCTTACCACGTAAGCGGTTGCGTGCAGGCGTGTCCGGCGTCGGGACTCAAGTACGATCCTCGTCATGAATCCCATGCTCGCGCTGTCGGCCCACCTCCCCGAGATCGCGTTCGCGCCCGGCGACACCGTGGTGCAAGAGGGCGGCGCGGCCGGCGGCATCTGGGTGCTCGTGTCGGGTGCCTTGCAGGTGCGCAAGGGCGGCGTGCTCGTCAACACCATCACCGGGCCGGGGGCGTTGATCGGCGAGGTCTCGGTGTTGCTGGGCGTCGCGTCCAGCGCCACCGTCGAGGCCACCGAGCCGAGCGTGCTGCGCTACGCAGCCGACGGAAAGGCGCTGCTCGCGAGCGATCCGGCCATCACCCGGCTGGTCGCGATCGGCCTGGCCGAACGCCTCAATTTCGTGACCACCTACCTGGCTGACCTGAAGCACCAGTACGGCGACGCGCCGGGGCTGTCGATGGTGTCCGACGTGCTGAGCCAACTGGCCCAGCGGCAGGCCCCGGCGGCGCGGCCGGGCTCGGCACGCGACCCCGACCCGGATTACTGAACCGGCCCGCTTCAGAACACGCTGCGCTTCGGCGCCACCGCGTCGGCCAGACGCAGCGTTTCTTCGCCCATCATCGAACGCCATGACGCCGCACCGGCCGCGAGATCGATCTCGATGTGCGCCGGCACCGGCCCGATCTGGCGGCCGGCGTTGAAGACCCAGGTGCTGCCGATGCGGTCGGCCCAGGCGCCGTCGGGTTTGAACGGCGGCTCGTGCACATGGCCGGTGAGCACCATGTCGGGCCGGTACTGCGCGATCCAGCCGCCGAGGTCGGCGTCGCCGTAGTGGCGCTTGCCGGTCCAGCAGGTCGGTGAACCGAGCGGCGGCCAGTGGTAGACCCAGACCCAGCGCGCCGGCCGGCGCAGCGCAGCGGCCGCCAGTTGAGTCTCCAGCGTGGCGCGGCCGAGCGGACCATCCCACCACGGGCAGATCGTGAACAGGGTGTCGCCGATGGTCAGCGAATCGCCATCGGTGGGCACGCCGGCCGCACGTGCTTCGGCCAGCCACAAGGCGGCCTGCTCACCTTGCGCGTCGGGCCCGGTGAGATCGTGGTTGCCCGAAGCCACAGCCAGCTTGCCGGCCGATTGCAGCAGCGACAGGTAGCGCAGGATGACGACCGACTGCGCGTCGAGCGAGACCGTGGAGCTGATGTCGAGGTGGTCGCCCGCGAGCACGACGAGATCGAAAGACGGCGCCGCACGAACGACCCAGTCGAGTTGGGGCAGCGTGTAGTGCAGGTCGGATACCAGGAGGATGCGCACGCTCACCGCCGCCAAATTGAAGACGCGCGATCTTAGACGCCCACGCTGGGCACCTGCGGGCCCGGCGCCTTGGCAGTGGTGCGCTACGAAGGCAGAAAGTCCACCGGCCAGGTGACGACGATCTGCTCGACGTCCTTGGCGCCGAAGTCGAATTGGCGGATGCGCGCAAGCAGCTTGCGCTCCAGTTCGTCGGCGCGCAGTTCGCTGGACGCGATCTTGACCTCGAGCACCTCACCCGACGGCGCGATCTTGAGTTCGAGCACGACCTTGCCTTGCAGCGCCGGCTCTTCACGCAGCGCGCGGTTGTAGATCGCGTAGATCGCGCCCTTGTTGCGCTCGAAGACGAGCTTGATCTCCTCGATCGAGCGCGAGGCCTTGCCGTTGCCGGCCTTCTGCAGGCTGCCGCCGGCACCCCCGTTGCCAGTGCCGTCACCGCCCTTGCCGCCGCGCCCGCCGCCGCCCGCGCCGCCGCCACCGCCACCACCCGCCACGCCTTCGACCAGCGTTGTCGCCCGGCCGGCCAGGCCGCCGCCGCCGGTATCGCGGCTGTAGCCGGCGGTGTTGATGCCGCCGCTGGCACCGGCCGCGTTCGATGTGATCAGCGCGCGGTTCGGCAGCCCGGCTTCGGTGCCGGCGCCCACGCCCGGCCCAACGCCCGCGCCCACGCCGGCACCCGGCTTGATGTTCGGGTTCAACTGCACCGCGACCGGCGCGCCGCGAATCTCGGCGAGCTCGTTTTTCATCGCCAGCAGGCCCACGCCGGCTGCGGTGCGCCGTGCCGCGTCGATCGCTTCGCCAGGCGGCTTGTTCGGCTGCGGGTCGCGCGCCTCTGGGACTGGAAAGGGCGGGGGCAAAGCCTTCCTCGCCGGCTCGGGCTGCGGCGTCGGCATCTTGTTCGTGGGCGTCGGCGCCCGGGTCGGCACTTCCTGCTCCTTCACCCGCTCGGCCTTCAGCACGGGCGGTGGCGGTGGTGGCGTGGCTTCGCGTTCGAGCAGCATCTTCGCCAGCCGCGGCGGCAGTTCCTGCGGCTGCGAACGGTCGGGCTCGGCCACCTTCAGCCAGGGCAGCGCCAGGCACACGATCACGCTCACGGCCATCACCCGGTGCAGGATGCGCTTGAACCGCCGTTCGTCGTCGGCCGATGCGGCCCACGCAAAGACCGGCGCGCGAAACGAAACTGCGGCCACCGCGCTCATCAGAGGTCCCTCCGCCGCACCGCGAACGACACGTCGCTGAAGTTCGCCCGCGCCGCGGTGAACATCACCTT
>JANOVJ010000196.1:0-2427 GCA_031417295.1 bacterium
CAAATCGGCGACCAGTGCATCGCTGTCGGCACCGGCATGGGTCGAAGTCGACGAACAAACCAGCAGCAGATCGGAGCGCACCGCGCGGCACATTTCCAGCATGCTGCGCGCGACATCGATCTTGTAGTCATGCAGATTGCCGGACAAGCCTTCAAAATCGCGCAACACTTGGAATCCGGTCACCCGCAGGCCGCTGGCACGGACTGCCTGCACGGCCGCCTGTTCGCCGTCAGGGTGGCCGGCGATGTCGCGCGCCGACAGCATGATCTGCGAGAAGCCGGCCTCGCGCACCGCGCGCAGCTTGGCCGGCAGCGGGCCGACCATCGAGATCGTGTCCATGCCGAAGTCGGCGATGCGGCCGGTGAATTGAGACATCTGGCCTCCGACTCAGGCGAGCGCGCTGTGCACCAGCTCGAACGCCACGCCGCCCAATTGGCCTTGTGTCAGCGCGCCGCGGTCGTCGGGGTGCAGCGCCGAAGAATCGACAACACTCACGCCGCGCGCGCGCAGCGCCGTCACGCTGGCCAGCACGTCGGGCGTGCCGAAACCGATGCGCTGCAGCGACTCGTCGCCTTCGATGTCGAGGATGCCGGGTTCCGGCTCGATCAGTTGCAGGTAGAAGCGGCTCGCGCCCTCACCCGGGCTGGCCAGCAAGCGGCCCTTGGGCAGGATGCCGAAGCGCTGCTCGTCGGGCAATTCCTGAAAGCCGAACAACGAGGCGTAGAACTCGGTCCAGTCTTCGGTTCGCTCGTTGCCGATGTACTGCACGACGCCAAACCAGTGCAGGCCGGTCAGCGCGGGTGGCTTGGCATCCACGGTCGGGATCGGTGTGAAGTCGACGTCGTAGATCGAGAACTCGCGGTAGCGATCGACGAAATAGATGCGGCTCGCGCCGACGCCGTGGATCGCCGGGATGTTCAGCTCCATCACCTCGACCCGCGTCGGCACCGCCCAGGCGCCGAGATCGAGCGCGCGCTTGTAGGCCGTGGCCGCGTCGCGAACCCGCAGTGCGATGGCGACGAGGGCGGGGCGTTCGTTCGGTGCCGCGCCATCCGTTGTGGACCCGCTGGCCGTCGTGGCGTTGACGACCACGTTCATCTCGCCCTGGCGGTACAGCAGCACCTCACGTGAGCGATGCCGCGCCACCGGCCGGAAGCCCATGGTCTCGAGCACCTGGCCCAGCGCCTGCGGACGGCTGGTGGCGTACTCGATGAACTCGATGCCGTCCAGCCCCAGCGGGTTGGCGGCGTCGGCGGCGACTTCACGGTCCAGCGGCGAATGCAACATGGCGGTCTCCTGATGTTTGCGCTGCGGCGGCGTGCCGCAGCCGGGCCTCGGCCGGTACCCGGGTTGGCAGATGCACCGATCGGCCGAGCGCGGCGGCTTCGGCGCTGGCGAGCCCCCCGCTCATGCCGCCTTCGGCGCTGCCGCGTGTGCACCGCCGAGGAACAGCCGCTCGATGTTCGGATCGGCCAGCAACTCGGAGGCGGCCTTGTGCAGCACCAGCCGGCCCGACTCGAGCGCAATCGCCTCATCGGCCATCTTCAACGCGCTCTTCACGTTCTGCTCGACCATCAGCACCGTTGTGCCCTGGTCGGCGAGTTTGCGCAGCAGCTTGAACACGTCGGCCACGACCAGCGGCGAGAGGCCGATCGACGGCTCGTCGATCAGCAGCACCCTCGGCCGCAGCAGCAACGCGCGGCCGACTTCGAGCTGTTTCTGTTCGCCGCCCGAGAGGGCCGAAGCGGCGGAATGCATCCGCTCCTTGACGCGCGGAAAACGGTCCAGCACCTCGGGGATTCGCTCGCGCGTGGTCTTCATGCCGAGCGTGATGCCGCCGAGTTCAAGGTTCTCGATCACCGAGAGCTGGCCGAACAGGTTGCGCCCCTGCGGCACGAAGGCGACGCCGTGCTTGACCAGCAGGTCCTTCGCCGACGCGCCGGTGATGTCCTCGCCATCGAGGCGGATGTGGCCCTGGCGCACCTTGAGCAGGCCGAACAGCGTTTTGAGCACCGTTGACTTGCCGGCGCCATTGGGGCCGAGCAGCAGCGTGATCTTGCCGCGCTTGGCCTTCAGGCTGAGGTTGTTCAGGATCATGAAGTCGCCGTAGCCGGCGACCACGTCGTCGAATTCGATCGCGATGTCGTTCATGATTTCAGTTTCCCAGATAGGCGTCGAGCACCTGCTTGTTGCCGCGAATCTCGGCCGGAGTGCCGATGGCCATCACCGTGCCTTCGACCATCACCATGATGCGGTGGCACAGGTCCATCACGAAGTCCATGTTGTGCTCGATCACGATGAAGCTCCTGCGCCTGGCACCCGCGCGGTTCTGGTTCAGCTCCTTCAGCAGCGTGCTGATGCCGCCGACCAGGCTCGGGTTCACGCCGGCGCAGGGCTCGTCCAGCAGCACCAGGTCGGGCTCGCTCA
>JANOVJ010000197.1:0-3744 GCA_031417295.1 bacterium
TCGCCCATGAAAGCCAATGCGTGCAAAGCATCGGCCAGATCGACTTGGTCGTCCTCAAAGGAGAGTGAATCAATGTGCGCCATGGGGCTCGATCATCGCTCGGCTGCGGCACGCTTTCCCATCGGACATTCGACCGATACCCGGCACGTCGGAATTCCACGACAGTTCGGTTTGCTTCTCGCGCAGGGCGAGAACTGCAGCGCACGTCGAGGACGCTGTACATCCACAGTTTGGCGAGGCCACCCAGGGGCTACTTTCATGAACAGATCAAACGTTGTCAAACCAGTGCTGGCGACCTGCCTCTTGTTTGCCGCCGCTGCCGCCACTGCTGCAGCCTCCAACGAGTGCACCACGCCGTAGCCCACTTCGGGCAGTCCTCAATATCAAACCGAGACAGCCCAGGCCGCCGATGGCGTGTGCTTGCGTTGGTTCGCCTGGCTGCCGGCGAAAGGTTCGCCACGCGGGGTTGTCGTTGTGACGCACGGCATCCGCGACCATGCGTTGCGTTACGAGTCCTTCGCAAGGAAGCTGACCGAACAGGGTTTTGCCGTCTACGCGCAGGACCTGCGCGGCCATGCTCACTCGGGCGGCGATCGTCAACGCTTCGATTCGATGGCCCAAATGGTCGCGGGCACCGACATCGTCGTCAGCCGCGCGATGCAGCAACATCCCGGCGCTCCGATTTTCGTGTTGGGTCACAGTCTGGGCGGGCTGATCACTGCGGCCTATGCCGAGAGTCATGCCGACAAAGTGCGCGGCGTGGTGCTCAGCGGGGCTGCCCTCAAGCCGCCTCGCAGCGTCAGCGGCTTCGAAATCGGCTTGGCACGGTTTGTCGGCAGCATCGCGCCGGGGCTACCGCTTCAGCAGATCGATGACAGCGAGTTCTCGCGCGACGAAGCCGTGATGGCCAAGCTGAGGAACGACCCGCTCGTGGTTCGCGACAAGCTGCCGGCAGCGTCCGTCGTGGCGGCCGTGAATGGCATGGACGAGGTTCGCAAGAACGTCGATCGATTGAATATGCCGCTGCTGATCCTGCATGGCACCGGCGACAAGGTCAACCCGATCGAGGGCAGTCAAGAGCTGAACCAAACCGCGCCCAGCACAGACAAGACGCTGAAGACCTATCCCGGTCTCTACCATGACTTGCTTCATGAACCCGAGTACGCCGACGTTGAGCGCGACATCATCGCGTGGCTGAGCGCGCACACTGCTGCGAAGTGAACAAGCTCGACAAGATCAGCCGCTCAAGCCAAGCACCCGACAACACCGAGCCACTGCCATGACAAAAACTAAAACTATCGTGCTGATTCACGGCGCCTGGGTGACGCCGGAAAGCTGGAGCCCATTTCGTTCCTACTGCGAAGCCGAGGGCTATCGATGCCTCGCGCCGGCATGGCCTGGCCTGGACCGGCCAGTCGATGAACTGCGTCGCAGCCCGGACCCGGCATTCGCCGAGACCACGATCAAGTCATTGGTAGACCATTTCGACCGGCTTGTTCGGGCGCTTCCCGAGCCTCCCATCCTCATCGGCCACTCGTTCGGCGGTCTGATCGTGCAGATGCTGGCGGATCGCGGTCTCGGCGCCGCGGCCGTCGCGATCGATCCGGGGCCGCCACGGGGGGTGCTGCCCAGTTTGACCGCCGTGCGGTCTGCGTTGCCTGTGCTGCTGTCATGGATGGGATGGCGGCGCGTGCTGACCATGTCGTTCAAGAGCTTTGCCTCCACCTTCGCCAATGCGCTGTCGCCAACCGAACAACGGCGCGCCTACGAACAGCATGTCGTGCCGGCGCCGGGGCGCATCTATTTCCAGGCCGCGCTGGGCCTGGGCAACGCGGTGAACTTCTCGAATCCGAACCGGCCACCGCTGCTGCTTGTCGCAGGTGAGGCAGACCGCACAAGCACGCCGTCGATGGCCAGGGCGATGCACAGGAAGCACAGCCGCTCACCCGTGCAGGTGGACTTGATCGCCTTTCCTGGACGAAGCCATTGGCTGATCGCCGAACCCGGATGGCAGGAGGTTGCGGGCACGGCGATTGAATGGGCCGAAGCACAACTGCGCAAATAGAGGGAAGGCTGGGGCTGCACCGCGCCGCACTGCACGGCACGGCAGAGAGTCCACTCCTTGCGCTCTCTGCGCAGGGCCATCGAAGGCAGCGTGCTGCGTATCGACCCGTGAGGGCCTTCTGCAAGAGGCGGGGCCCGGAGCACACTGCGTCGCCGCGTGGATGCTGAGAGCCGGAGCCCTCAGGGCGCCAGCACTTCCAGGCTGGGAAAGTAGGTGCGGAACCGACTCGCATCCCGCGTCAGCAACCGCCAGCCCTGCACTGCGGCATGCGCACCAATGAAAAAATCAGGCAGCACCTGCTGCCGAACCCCGCCACGCCGCCGGTACTGGGCGAAGGCCTTTGCTGCCAGAAAGAGGGCCGGCCGGGGAATCTCGCGCAGTTCGAGTGCCAGGGTGGTGACGGCGTGGTCCAGCGCCTCCAGGGTCGAGAACGAAAGTGATATCTCGGCATAGATCACCGGGTTGATGGCCAGCGGCTGGATGCTGGCCTGTGCCCGCATCTGCGCGATCGACCAATCGGCCCACTGCGGGTCGTTCTGCAGAACGTCAACAAGAACGTTGGTGTCGACCAGCACCATCAGTCGTCTGCGCGCAGCAGGCGCATCAACTCGTCGGTGCGCCAGGGCACGTCGGCGCTGCCGCGCACCGCGTCGAACCTGTCCTTGGGCGCGCGGCGTTTGGGCGGGCGGGCCCGGTGCAGCACAACCTCGCCATCGCCATTCACGGAGAACTCGACCGCCGCGCCGGGCAGCAACTGCAATTCATCGCGGATGCGTTTGGGGATGGTGACTTGCCCCTTGCTTGTCAACGTCGTGGTCATTGCGGTTTCGCCGAAGTGTTACCCAAGCGGCAGATAGTAATACACCCGGTGCTTGGTTCTCGCACGGCCCGCCCTCCCCGGCGCTGGCCCGGCGTCAGCGCTTGTAGGACGCCAGCGACGTGTCATCCAACCCCACGCGCCGCAGCAGCACCGCAAAGCGGGGATCGGGCCGGATGGCGGCCCAGCGCGGGTCGTTGCGCAGGAAGATGAGGCAGTTGGATCGCTTCTCGACCGCCTCGCCCAGCAAGGCGATGGCGCGCTCCTTGTCGCCGATGCTCAGATAGGCGGCGGCCGATTCGTAGGGGCAGGTGTAGGTGCCGGCGCTTGCGGCCTTGTCGAGCAAGGGCAGCACCTTGTCCTTGTCGCCCGCGTAGCCGTAGGCCTGGGCCAGCATGATCAGCGCGACGGGGGAGCCGTCGAGTTCCGCACCGTGCTCGGCCAGCTTGACGGCCCGTTGATGGTCCCCGCCGATGGAAGCGCCAACGCCAGCGCCCGAGAACACGAGCCCGATGTCCGGGTGCTGGCGCATCTTCTGCTCGACCCAGAGCCGCGCCGCGTCGCGCTCGCCGACCATGATCAGGGCCCAGTTGCCCCAGTCCGCCATTTCCGCGTTCAGCGGGTCCAGGCGGTTGGCGGCCGCGAGCGCACGCTTGACCTTGTCCGCCTCGCCCAGGCCCGAGTAGTACAGCGCGAAACCCAGTTCGGTCTGGGCCAGCGTCGGGTCGCGCCGCCTGGCGGCATTGAGCGCCGTCCAGGCATCTTTCCAGCGCCAGGCCATCACATAGGTCAGGCCCAGCGACGACCAGGCCTCGGCGGAATCGGGGCGCAACTCGCGGGCCGCGGCGATCGAGTCGATCAC
>JANOVJ010000198.1:0-14553 GCA_031417295.1 bacterium
ATGCGCATGTCTTCCAGGCGCAGCGCCTTCACCGCCTTGAAGCCGAACACGTTGCCGATGATCGACGCGGTGAGGTTGGCGATCGAGCCTTCTTCGAACAGGTCGATGTCGTAGGCGATGTAGGCAAAGTACTGGGCCGGCGTCTGCGTGCCCGGGCCGGTGTTCGGCACCGGCTCGCAGCGGAAGGCCTTGGCGCGGTACAGATCGCAAGCAGTCAGGCGGTCTGTCCACACCACCGTCCAGGTGGCGGTGGACGATTCACCGGCCACGGCGGCGGCGGCTTCGATCGGATCGACGCCTTCCTGCGGCGTGATGCGGAACAGCGCCAGCACGTCGGTGTCCTTGGGCACGTAGTCGCTGTCCCAGTAGCCCATCTGCACGTAGCGCAGCACGCCGGCCGAGTAGCGGGTCTTGGCGTCGAGTTTGGCCTCGGCGATCACGGCTTCTTCAACAGGTTTGTTCACGGCGTCTCCTTGGAGTGTCGGGGTGGCGATGGGACAGTGAACTGACTTTAGTGAGGTCTACAAGTAAGGTAAATTCATACTTCCTTGGGTTTGGATTAACGTTTTCTGAATGAAAAACATCACCTTCCGACAGCTCAAGGTGTTCGTGGAGGTGGCGCGCAAGCTCAGCTTCGTCCGCGCCGCCGAGGTGCTGCACCTCACGCCGCCGGCGGTGACGATGCAGGTCAAGGAGCTCGAATCCGCCGTCGGCCTGCCGCTGTTCGACCGTCGCGGGCGTACGGTCTCGCTCACCACGACGGGCGAGTATTTCCTGGTCTACGCCCGGCAGCTCTTGTCGACCTTGAAGGACGCCGAAGACGCGATGGCGCGCTTCAAGCGCGTCGAGACCGGTTTGCTCAACATCGGGCTGGTGAGCACGGCCAAGTACTTCATCCCGCGCTTGTTGGCGCGCTTCAAGGAGGAACATCCCGGCGTCGAGGTGCGGCTCCAGGTCAGCGGCAACCGCGAGCAGTTGCTGGCGCTGCTGCACGCCAACGAGATCGATCTCGCGGTGATGGGCCGCCCGCCGAAAGAGATGGCCACCCGCGCCGAGCCGTTTGCCGCGCATCCGCTCGTTTTCGTCTGCCCGCCGGGGCACCCGCTGCAGGCGATCGGCACGCCGGCGCTGGCGGCGCTGGCGGACTATCCGTTCGTCGTCCGCGAGCCCGGTTCGGGCACGCGCCACGCGATGGAAGACTTCCTGCGCGAGCACGGCATCGCGCCGCGCATCACCATGGAAATGTCGAGCAACGAGACCATCAAGCAGGCCGTGATGGCCGGCATGGGCATCAGCTTCCTGTCGCTGCACACGCTGGGTCTGGAGCTGCGCAGCGGGCTGCTCGAAGTGGTGGAGGTCGAGGGCACGCCGATCATGCGCACCTGGAATGTGGTGCACCTGCTGTCCAAGCTGCTCTCGCCGGCCGCCGAAGCGTTTCGCTACTACATCATGGAAGAGGGCGAGGCTTACCTCCGCGCGCATGACGCGCCGCTGCTGGGCCTGAGCGACGCATCCGGCCCCTCGCTATGATGAGCCGCAACCAGGGCAACGAAAGCGGGCAGCACATGGGTTTGGCGGAGCGCTTGCGTGCCGAGACGCGCGAGCTTCACACGGCCGCCGAGCGTGCCGGCATCATGCCGGCCCTGCTGCGCGGGCAACTCGACCGCGGCGCGTACTGCGCGCTGCTGCGCAACCTGCACCCGATCTACGCCTCGCTTGAGGCGGCCCTGGCCGGCCACGCCACGCACGCGGTGGTCGGCCCGGTGGTGTTCCCCGCGTTGTTCAAGCGGGACGCGCTGGCGGACGATCTGCGCGAACTCCACGGTGACCGCTGGGCCACTGATCTGCCGTTGCTGCCGGCCGCTGCCGCCTACGCACAGCGCCTGCGCGACATTGACGCCGCGTCGCCCGAATTGCTGGTGGCGCACGGCTATGTGCGCAGCCTGGGCGACTTGAGCGGCGGCCAGCTGTTGCGCGGTATCGTCGCCAGGAGCCTGGGTCTCGGTGACGCCAGGGGCACGAGTTTCTATGCGTTCGGCCCAGCCGCCGACGTGGCGCGGCAGCTGCACGCTTTTCGCGCCGCGCTGAATGGGCTGCCTGCCGACCCGCCCTGCGTGGAGGCCATCGTGGCCGAGGCGCGGGCGGCGTTCGAGCGGCATGTGGTGCTGTTCGAGCAGTTGGCGGCGCTGGCGCCGGTGTTGCCAGGCGCACGCTGAGCGCGCGGCCAGCGGCGCCGCCCGACACGCACAGATGGTTATGTAGAAAAATTATTCACGGGCACAAGACCCGGGCTGTGGGTGCGTCGGCGAGCCGCAAATCCAAGGCCCGACGGTTGAGCGGCGGCAGCGCAAGCGCCGAAAGCGAGGGTTGGCACTGATGTTCCTGCCGTTTATAGTTAATAAACTTAACTAAAATGGGAGTCGAAGGTGACCCTTAACGCATCCGCATCCGGCCTCGACCTGCTGCGCGTCGAGCACGATGACGCCGTGACCCACATCCGGCTCAACCGGCCGGCCAAGCGCAACGCCATCAGCGACGCGCTGATCACCCAGTTGCACAGCGCATTCGTCAACCTGCCGGCCCCGACGCGGGCGGTGGTCGTCAGCGGCGAAGGCGCGCATTTCTGTGCCGGCCATGACTTGTCGGAAGTCACCGAGCGCAGCGTGGCCGAAGGCATCTTCCATTCGCGGATGTGGCACGCCGCGTTCGAACAGGTCCAGTTTGGTCGGGTGCCGGTGATCGCGGTGCTGCACGGCGCGGTGGTCGGCGGCGGCTTGGAGCTCGCCAGTTCGGCGCACATCCGTGTCGCCGAGACGACTGCGTTCTACGGCCTGCCGGAAGGCCAGCGCGGCCTGTTCGTCGGCGGTGGCGGCTCGGCGCGCATCCCGCGCCTGATCGGTGTCTCGCGCATGACCGACATGATGATGACCGGCCGCGTGCTCGACGCCGCCGAGGGCCAGGCGCTCGGCATTTCGCAGTACCTGGTCGAGCCCGGTCAGGGCCTGGCCAAGGCCTTCGAGCTGGCCAGAAAGGTGGCCGCCAATGCGCCGCTGTCGAACTTCGCGGTGATGCACGCGCTGCCGCGCATCGCCGACCTGTCGCAACCCGACGGCCTGTTCGTCGAGTCGCTGATGGCGGCCATCGCGTCGGGCGACGATGCGGCCAAGGAGCGCGTGCGGGCGTTCCTCGAAGGCCGTGCCGGCAAGGTGGGCAAGTCGTCATGAGCGCGTCGAGGGCGACGATGAGCGTGCTGGGCCGCCCCAAGCGCGAATGCTCCCCCTCGGGGAGACCGCGCGCAGCGCGTCGGGGGCTCCGATGAGCGCGGCACCGACCTACCGCCCCGCCCGCGTCGGCGGCTGCGTATCTGCCAATGTCGAAACGCGGCCCGATGGCAGCCAGGTGCTGCGCTCAACCGAAGCGCTCGGCGCGCATCCGCCACGCCTGTCGGACTGCCTCGAACACTGGGCGCGCGAAGCGCCCGAGCGGACCTTCGCCGCTCAACGCGGGCCCGACGGCGCCTGGCAACACATCACCTACGCCCAGATGCTGGCCCGCGCGCGCAGCGTCGGCCAGGCGCTGCTGAACCACGGCCTGTCGGTCGAGCGGCCCCTGGCCATCCTGTCCGAGAACGACCTCGACCACCTGACCTTGGCGATGGCCGCCATGTGGGCGGGCGTGCCGTACACGCCGGTCTCGTCGGCCTACGCATTGCTGTCGACCGACTACGCGAAGCTGCGCCACATCCTCGCGACCACGACGCCGGGCATGGTGTTCGCGAGCAATGCGTCGTTCGCGAAGGCGATTGCGACGGTGGTGGCCGCCGACGCGCTGGTGGTGCTGGCAGCGGGCACGGTTCCCGGCCGCAAGACCTTGTCGATGGCCGACCTGCTCGCCACCGCGCCCGGCCCGGAAGTCGATGCCGCGCATGCCGCCACCGGCCCCGACACCATCGTCAAATTTCTCTTCACCTCGGGCTCGACCAAAGACCCGAAAGGCGTCGTCAATACCCACCGCATGCTCACGGCCAACCAGCAGATGCTGCGGCAATGCCTGGTTTTCCTGGCTGACGAGCCGCCGGTGCTGGTCGACTGGCTGCCGTGGAGCCATACCTTCGGCGGCAACCACAACGTCGGCATCACGCTCTACAACGGCGGCACGCTCTACATCGACGACGGCAAGCCCACGCCCAAGGGCATGGCGCAAACGCTGGCCAACCTGCGCGAGATCGCGCCGACGATCTACTTCAACGTGCCCAAGGGCTTCGAGGAGATCGCGAGCGCGATGGACAGCGATGCGGCCCTGCGCGAGACGCTGTTCCGCCGCGTCAAGGCCTTCATGTTCGCTGGCGCCGGCCTCGCGCAAGCGGTCTGGGCCCGGCTCGACCACCACGCCGAGCAGACCATCGGCGAGCGCGTTCGCGTCATCACGGGGTTGGGCATGACCGAGACCGCGCCGAGCTGCACCTTCGCTGTCGGCACCGACGTGCAGGCCGGCTGGATCGGCCTGCCGGTGCCCGGCGTCGAGGTCAAGCTCGCGCCGCTGGGCGGCAAGACCGAGATCCGTTTTCGCGGCCCGAACGTGATGCCCGGCTACTGGCGCGCGCCGGAGCAGACGGCGGCGGCCTTCGACGAGGAAGGCTTCTATTGCACCGGCGACGCGGTCAGGTTCGTCGATCCGGCGCAGCCCGGCCTCGGCCTCTACTTCGACGGCCGTATCGCCGAGGACTTCAAGCTCTCGACCGGCACGTTCGTCAGCGTCGGCCCGCTGCGGGCGAAGGTGCTGGCCCTCGGCGCGCCGCTGGTGCAAGACTCGGTGGTGACCGGGATCAACCGTGGCGACATCGGCCTGCTGGTGGTGCCGCGCATCGACGCGTGCCGCAAGTTCGCCGGCTTGCCGGAAGGCGCGGATGCAGCGGCCGTGCTGGCCGACCCGAACGTGCGCGGGTTCTTCCAGCACCTCGTCGATCGGCTCTGGCGCGAAGGCACGGGCAGCGCGAACCGCGTTGCGCGGGCGCAGGTGCTGCTGGAGCCACCGTCGCTGGAAGCCGGTGAACTGACCGACAAGGGCTCCATCAACCAGCGCGTCGTGCTCGCCCGGCGGGCTGGCCTGGTCGAGGCCCTGCACGCCAGCCCCGACGCGCAGACCCTGATGCCCAAGCGGACACCCGAGCCGGTGTGAAGCCCGCACGAATGCACCGCCGAGCCTACTGCAGCGCTCCCGCACGGTGGCGCTTCGCGATTTGTTGAGCAACCGAAAGGCCCGCATGGACACCGCCAAGCTGATCGCCATCGACACCCACACGCACCTGGAGGTTTCGTGCCGAAACCCGTTCGACGCCTACGGCGAGGAATACGACCGCGCGGCCGACAAGTACTTCCGCTCCAGCCGCCGCCCGACGATGGACGAGACGATCGCGTTCTACCGCGAGCAGAAGATCGGCTTTGTCAACTTCACTGTCGATGCCGAAACGCAGATGGGCCGGCGCCGCATCCCGAACGAAGAGATCGCCGAAGCGGCGATGGCCAATTCGGACATCATGATCGCCTTCGGCAGCATCGACCCGCACAAGGGCAAGATGGGCGCGCGCGAGGCGCGCAAGCTGATCGAGGAATACGCGGTCAAGGGCTTCAAGTTCCACCCGACGGTGCAGGGCTTCGAGCCGGCCGACACCATGGCCTGGCCGATCTATGAAGTCATCAACGAGTACAAGCTGCCGGCGATCTTCCACAGCGGCCATTCGGGCATCGGCTCGGGCATGCGCTGCGGCGGCGGGCTGCGCTTGCAGAACTCGAACCCGATGCTGCTCGAAGACGTGGCGATCGCCTTCCCCGACATGCAGATCGTCATCGCGCATCCGAGCTGGCCGTGGCAGGACGAGGCCCTCTCGCTGGCGATGCACAAGCCCAACATCTGGATCGACCTGTCGGGCTGGAGCCCGAAGTACTTTCCGTCGCAGCTCGTGCAGTACGCCAATACCTTGCTCAAGGACCGCATTCTCTTCGGCAGCGACTTCCCGCTGATCACGCCCGACCGCTGGCTGAAAGAATTCGCCGAAGCCGGCTTCAAGCCCGAGGTGCAGGCGGGCATCCTCAAGGGCAATGCGATGCGGCTGCTGGGGTTGACGGAGGTGGCGGCCGCAGCCTGAAAGCACGAGCGTCGATCACGTTCGTTTTCCTCCCGCGCTCCTTCGGGGAGAGGGAGCCCGGGCAGATGCCGCCTCAGGGCTGCCCGGCGAGCTTGCGGATCTGCGAGTAAAGCAGTGCCGCACGCTGGGTCGAGCTTTCCAGCTCTTCCAGCAGCGGCGCCACCGTCGGCCCGCTCGGCCCGTCGGCAATGTCCATCGCCGCCAGGCTGGCGTTGGCGAGGATGGCGCCGATCACGGCGTCCGACTCGCGCAGCGCCCGCGTGTCCATGTCGTGCAGCCCGCCCACCGCCAGCGACAGCGATTGTTCGAGGCGCTTGCGAGCGGCATCGGCGCGCTTCTCGTCGCTCAGGTCGAGCAGGATCAGGATGAAGCCGAGCCGCTCACCGTCACGCCCCGGTACGATCTCGGCACGCAGGCTGACCGGCCGCGGCGCGGTGTTCGGACGCGCCAGCGCCAGCTCGCCGCGCCAGGGTTGCTGCGCGCTTGTGAGCGCTTCCAGCGTCTGGCGCACGAACGCGGGTTGGGTGAAAAGCGCCGGCAGATCGTCCAGCCCCGACAGCCCGTCGGCCGCCGTGCCGACCAGCCGCGCAAAGGCCTCGTTCGATACCAACAGCCGGCCGGCGGCGTCGGTCACCATGACCGGCTCCTTCGAGCTTTGCACCGTCTTGCGCGTCTGCGTCAACTGGTGCTCGGCGATCAGCAGCCGTACCGCATGCACCTGCAGAATGATGTCGATCAGCGCGCTGCCGATCGCCTGCGCGAGCGCCAGCTCGGCGCTGGTCCAGGGCAGCGCGGTGCCGCGAACGATTTCCGACCAGGCGGCAAACGAGCGCCGCGGTGAGAGTTCCAGCGGGTCGTTGCCGACCACCGGCTTGGTCGGGTCGCCAGCCCAGGTGACGGTGAGCAGTTGTTCCTTGCGGAACCACATCAGGTAGTCGGGGCGCGAGGTCGAGAGCTTGACCGCGACCACGCCGCTGGCCACCGGCGTCAGCGACGCGAGCGAGGGCTGGTCGCGCTCGACCGACGAGCAACTGAACAGCGGGTCCGGGTGTTGGCCGTCCACCCACTGCAGCAGCGCGCGCAATTCCGGCGTCGAGGGCACCTCGCCGGCGGTCTGGATCTCGCCGTCATGGAACAGCGCGGTGCCGGTGGCTTCGAGCGGTTGCAGCAAGGTGCGCGGGTTGCGGAACAGGGCTTGGCGCCAGTCGCCTTCGGTCGAGGTGGCTTCGACCAGCCGGTGTTCGAGCCGGCGCACCAGCAGCGCCACCTGCGCGTGGGCGTAGTTTTCGATCGCGGCGATGCGTGTCGACACCACTTCGGCCAGCAGCGCCGACGCAGCCCGCACCGCAAAGCGCAGGTTGCGCGGCGAATAGTGGTGCGCGGCGATCAGGCCCCACAGCTTGCCCTCGCGCACCAGCGAGACCACCAGCGTGGCGGTGACGCCCATGTTGCGCAGGTACTGCGTGTGCAGCGGCGACATGCTGCGCAGCGAGCAGAGCGACATGTCGAGTTCCTGGCCCGTCAGCGGCAGCAGGGCCGGTACCAGCGGCGACGGCACGTAGCCCGCATCCACCAGCACGCGGACGCGATTGCGGAGGTACAGCGAGCGCGCCCGCTGCGGAATGTCGGACGCGGGGTAGTGGTGGCCGAGCAGCGGGTCGAGCCGCGGGTCGCGCGCCTCGGCGATGATCTTGCCGTGGCCGTCGGGGTCGAACTTGTAGACCATCACGCGGTCGTAGCCGGTCAGGTCGCGCACGCACTTGACGACTGAATCGGCCAGCACGCCGATGTTGGCTGCGTTGCTGAAGCGCTGCACTGCCGCCGACAGGCTGTCGAGCAGGAAGGCGTGCTCCACGCCGACCGCCGCGACGGCGTCGGTGGCGCCCTCGGGCGGCGTCACCGGCTCCAGCTCGACGATCAAACCACCCTCCGGGTGGCGGTGCGCGCTGCCTTCCAGACTGCCGGCTCGCACCCCGCGTGACGTGCTGTGCGCCATATGGCATTGCAGCGGCGCGGCCTCGGTCAACTCCAGCGAGTCGGCGAGCTGGCGCACAGCGGCTTCGACGTTGCCGCCCAGCACCGACAGCGGCCGGTTGAGCAAGCGATCGGGGGCGATGCCGAGCAGCGTACTCACGTTCGCCGAGGCCTGCACCACCACCAGTTCGGGCTCGCGCAAGACCAGCAATACGCCGTGCGGTTGGACCGACCCCGCCAGGTGGATCAGCTCCCGCTCGCAGTTGGTGAGATCGGCCTGGCCGAATGAAGGGCTGGTCAGCACGGGGAAGCTGTGGCGCGGTGTTGAACGATGACGGGGCGGCTTCGAGTCCGCAATGCAGCGTGCTTTGGCCGGGGCAACAGGCCCTAGTTCAGCAGCGACGAGGGCGGGCCGTTGCCGCCCCGAGCGGCCTGCGCGCGCGCCACCCGGCGCAGCCGCTGGTCGAGATCGTCCTGGCCGATGCCGAGCAGCATCGCCGCGACGCCACGGTCGCCGCCGGCACGCTCAATGGCGCTCGTCATCAGGTGCTGCTCCGCCAGTTCACTGGCTTCACGCATCAGGTCGGGCAGCGTGACGCGGCCGAGTTGCGCGCCGAGTTGCTCGATGGCCGCCGCCAACTCATCGACCTCTGCCGAGCCCGACGCTGAACCCGAGGCCGACCCGGCGCGCTGCACCAGGCGGCGGATGGTGAAGCCGACACATTCCTGGTCGCCATCGGCCAGCGTGGCCACAGAAATCCCGACCTCGATCGACGGGCCTCGGGCCGGGCGTATCGCCGCGCTGGGCTGGGCTGCAATGCCATGGCGGCGGGCTTGCTCCAGCAGCGCGGGCACATCGCGCCCCGGCGCGCCGACCCAGTCGGCGAGCAGGCTGCCATGGACCTGCGTTTCGCTGGCCAGCCCGCACAGGTCGAGGAAGGCCGGGTTGGCCATCAGCACCCGGCCACTCGAGTCGGTGATCACGACCGCGTCATGCATGCGCTCGACAAAGCCGGCCATCGGGCCCGGGCCCACCTCGGCCGTCTGCCGCGCCTCGACGGCGCGGGCCCGTACCAGCAGCAGCATCGCGCCGTCGCCGCGGAACGGCGTGGCCGAGAGTTCGACCATCGCCCCCCCGGCGCTGAGCCGGGTACGGATTTCGGCCGGCCGGCCGGTCGCGCGCGCCGACACCAGCAGCTCTTCGACGGCCGGCCCCGAACGGGCGTCGAGCCCGATGGCGACCGGCTGACCGGTCATCTGCTCGGGCGTCAACTTGAACAATTGCGCGGCGGCGTGGTTGGCTTCGACGATCGCCAGGGTCAGCGCATCGACCACCCACACCGCGTCGGTGGCGACTTGGAACAGCATCCGGTAACGCGACTCGGCCTGGCGCAGCTTCCAGTAGCCGCGCTCCATTTCCTGCTGCGAATCGGTGAAGCGCTGCTGGATCGCGGCGACGGCCCGCAAGTCGCGCCCGACCGCGAGCACCGGGCCGTTTTCACCCAGGCGAACCGCCGTGTACGCCACCGGAATATCGAGGCCCGCAGCACCGGGATGGTTGACCTCGCGCCGCCGCGACACGCCCGCTTCGCCCACCTCTTGCAGCAACTGCTCGATTTTCTTGCGCGTCTCGCCGGTGACGGTGTCGGTCCAGGGCTTGCCGACCCATTCGGCAGGCGAGGGCGTCAGCGATGAGGCCCCGACAGCCACGTTGCGGATCACACCGTCGGCGTCGATCACCAGGGCAATGTCGCTGGCGATCGAGGCGATGGTCGAGGCCAGTTGGGGTGCCAATTGCGACAGCACGCTCAGGTCTGAAGCCTCATCCTGCCGGTTCTTCAATCGGGTCTCCCATGATCGCAAGGTGCGCGGCGCGTGGATTGCGAGCCCACGCATTCTACGGCGGCGACTCCTCGGCAGGGAGATTGCTCACCGGCACGACCCCGCTGTCCCGCGCCCACTGAACCACGATCCGCACCACCCGTTGCGGCTGCTCTTCGTGCGCCAGGTGCCCCAGGCCCGGCAACGCGACCGTCTGCGCTGAAGGCAGCCACGCCGCCACCTGTTGCGCATGCGCCGGGGGCAGGGTGCGGTCGTTGCTGCCCGTCAGCAGCAGCAGGCGCGGGCGCAGTTGCGGCAGTTCACGCACCAGCGGGGCCAGGTCCCAGTTCGCCATCATCGCCAGCGCGCCGGCCACGTGGCCCGGGCTGCGCACCAGGCGGGCGTACAACGCGACGCCGTCGGCATCGAGCACCGAGCCGGTGCCGCCGAGCAGCCGCCGCACCGCAGCCGGCTCGCTGGCCCGCCACGAGAACAGGCGTGGCACCCAGGGGTTGAGCGCGAGCAGCTTCGCCACCGGCGAGAACAGCCGCCCGGCGGTGCCGCCGGGTGGCAGCCAGGCGCCGTTGATGCCGACCAGCGCCTGCGCGGCAACCCGCCCGTCGAGACACATCCGCGCGCCGATCGCGGCGCCGGCCGAATGGCCGATGATGATCTTCGGCGCGATGTCGAGCCTGGCCAGCAGTGCGCCGAGCGCTTGCGCCATGCCCGGCAGCGACATCGTTTGCGCCGCTACCGGCATCGCGGTGAAGCCATGCCCCGGCAGATCAGCCGCCAGCACGTGGAAATGTTCGGCCAGCAACGGCGCCACGCCGCGCCATGAATGCGTCGAGGCGCCGGTGCCGTGGATCAGCAGCAGCGTTGGCGCCGCGCCGGGCGGCGGGCCCATCTGCTGCACATGCCAGCGCAAGCCGCCGGCTTCGACGAAGCGGCTCGCTTCGCGGTGCGGCCAGCCGGCGCTGTCTCGCGCCCAGTCGAGGCTGGCGGTCAACGGGCCCCCGAGGGCGCGCTGGCCGCGCGCACCGCCTGCGACAGCGTCGCCGCGCCGGCATAGGGCAGGGGCAGGTAGATCGCGCCCATCTCGGCCGCGAGCCGCTGCGCTGCGGGCTGCGGCTGGGGCGAGGTGTCGACCAGCAGCGCGGCGAGCCGGGCGGCGCGCATCTGCCGCGCGGCGGCCAGCGCTTCTTCGTCGGCGCGGGCGCGGCCGGCGCTGCCGTCGCGGGCGATGTTGCCGCGGCCGTCGGTCAGCAGCACCAGCAAGGCCGTTTCGCCACGCCGCTGCACCGCGTTGGCGAGTGCCACGGCCGCGTCGATGCCGGCCGCCAGCGGCGTGCCGCCACCGCCGGGCAGGCCGGCCAGGCTGCGCTTGGCACGCACCAGCGAACGCGTCGGCGGCAGCAGCAGCTCGGCCGAGCGGCCGCGAAACGCCAGCACGGCGACGCGGTCGCGCCGCACATAGCAATCGGCCAGCAGCAGCTCGACCGCGCCCTTGGCCTCGGCCAGCCGGTGCAAGGCGGCCGAGCCGGACGCGTCGATGACGAAGATCGTGGTCGTTTGCGTGCGCTGCACGGTGCGGTTGATGTGGAAGTCTTCGGCGCGCACCTCGACTCTTGGCGTGGCGCCGTCGTTCGGGCGTTGCGCTTCCTGGCGGCGGAGCTTCTGCCAAGGCGCGGCCGCGCGCAGCGTCTCGATCAGGTTCAGCCGCTCGCCGCCGCGCGGCTCGCCGCGCCGCGCGCCCGCCGGGCGGCCGCGCAGCTTGCCCTGTTGCAGCGCGCCGGCCCGCCCGCCATCGCGCGCCCGTGCCGCGCCGCCCTGGGCCAGCTTCAGTTGCGCCAGCAGCCCGGCCGGAATGGCCGCCTGCGCGGCTTCGAGCACCATGTCTTCAAGCGCCTGGTCGGGCACGGCAGGCGGGTCGGGCTCGGGCGGCTCGGCCGCTTGCGGGTCGGTGGGTTCGGGCGGTTCGGGCGGCTCGCCCGTCTCGGGCTCCGGCTCTGGCGAGTCCGGGTCCGGCGCCTCGTCCGAGGGCGGCGGTGGGGGCAGCGTGGTCGCGCGCGGCGCCAGCACCAGCCGGGCGGCCAGCGCCGCATCGTCGTGCGACACCGCCGCTCGCCCCGCCAGTGCGGCCAGCGCCCGTGCCGCGCGCAGGGCGAACAGCGACGCGCGCAGCGAACCGATGCCGAGCGCAGCGGCGGTGGCGCAGAGCGCCTCGACGATCTCGTCGCTCGCCTGCACCGCCGCCAGCGCGGCGCGCGCGGCCACCACGGCAGGGCCGTCGCAGCCCGGCGCCAGCGAATCGGCGGTGTCGCGTAGCGACAGGCCGGTCAGGTCGAGGTGAAACGCCAGCCGGTCGGCCAGCGCGTCGGGCGCGTGTTCGTCGCTGCTCAGGCCTTCGTCGAGCGCAATCACGCCGATACGGGCCGGGCTGCACAGCGAAACGCCGTCGCGCGCGACGCTGACTTCGCCCGCGTCGAGCACGGCCGCGAGGCGCCCGGCGGTGGCGCCGCTCAACCGCTCGGCCATCGCCAGCAGCACCACGCCGCCGTCGCTTTCGGCCAGCAGCCCGCGCTGCGCCACCGGCCGCCCGGCCCGCAGCGTGGCCGCGAGGTCGAGCCCGCCGAGCAGGCGTTCGTCGTTGATGTGCAGCGGCACGCGGCGCATCGGCGCGGGCAGCCGCGCCGCCATCTCGGCCAGCCAGCGGTCGCGCACCGGCCCGGCCTGCGCGCGAAGCGCCAGGCCGCCGAGCCCGGGCGGGTCGACGGCGAACACCGCGGCGGCCAGCACGGCGTCGGCCCAGGGGGAGCGCAGCGAGGGCGCGCCTTCGCTCACGCGCCGAACAGCTCCGCCACCGCACGATCGACGCGCACCGTCGAGCCCGCATCGTCGAGCGGGTTGCGCCGCAGCCGGTGCCGCAGCGACGGCGCTGCGACGCGCTTCAACTGCGCATCGCCGACCTGTGCTGCGCCGTCGATTGCGGCCAGCGCGCGCGCGGCGCGCATCAGCGTCAGCTCGCCGCGCAGGCCGTCGGTGCCGAGCGCCATGCACAGCCGCGCCGCCTGCTCCAGCGCCGCGTCGGGCACGGCCACGTGGGCCAAGTGCGAGCGCGCGGCAACTATTTTGCGGCGGATGCGCTCGTCGTCCTTGCGCCAGCGCTCGATGAAGGCGGCCGGGTCGTGCTCGAACGTGTCGCGTCGGCGCACGACTTCGATCCGCGACGGCAGATCGGTCGGCGTGCGCACTTCGACCGAGAGGCCGAAGCGGTCGAGCAGCTGCGGCCGCAATTCGCCCTCTTCCGGGTTGCCGCTGCCGACCAGCACGAAGCGCGCCGGGTGGCGAACGCTCAGGCCTTCGCGCTCGACCACGTTTTCGCCCGAGGCCGCCACGTCGATCAGCAGATCGACCAGGTGGTCTTCGAGCAGGTTGACCTCGTCGATGTAGAGAAAGCCGCGGTTCGCCCGTGCCAGCAAGCCGGGCTCGAAGGCCTTGACGCCTTGCGACAGCGCGCGTTCCAGGTCGAGCGCGCCGACGACGCGGTCTTCGGTGGCGCCGAGCGGCAGATCGACCACCGGCACCGGCACGAGGTGGCTCTTTGGCGCCGCCGTCAATTGCCGACACGCCTCGCAGGCACCGCCGAGCGCCTGCGGGTCGCAGCCATAGCGGCAGCCGACCACGGCGCGCATCTTCGGCAGCAGCGCGGCGAGCGCGCGCACGGCGGTGGACTTGCCGGTGCCGCGGTCGCCGAACACGAGCACGCCACCGATGGAAGGGTCCACGGCGGCGATCAGGATCGCGAGCTTCATCTCGTCCTGGCCGACGATGGCGGAGAAGGGGAACGCTACTGCCATGTCCTGTCCTCGGGGTTCATTCCGTGCGCGTTGCAGAGTTTCAAGCGGCTTTGGACGATAGCAGCCGGCAGCCACCCTCGGCCTCCGGGTTCGCGCCAAGTCGGCGCCCTTGTGCGGCGAGGGCAGCGCAACAGTTCTTTACCTGGGCGGTTGACCGCGAAGGTCAACCCGCGCTTGGCGATGGCGTTGAAAGCAGCACGGGCCCGCAATCCCCTTCCAACCGTTTCGCAAAGGAGCATCCTCATGAAACGCAATCTCGTCATCTCGGCTTTTCTGCTCGGCGCCAGCCTCGGCGCGTTCGCGCAAGACGTGGCGCCCACTGCCGCGGCATCGACCTCCACGCCCGAGACCGTTCAGCGCGACGTCAACCAGGACCGGCGGATCGAGACCGGCCTGAAGTATGGTTCGTTGACAACCGGCGAAGCCGCCCGCCTGGAGCGCGACCAGAGCTGGATCGACCGGCTTCAAGCCAAGGCCTTGAATGACGGCCATCTCAGCCCGGCCGAGCGCCAGCAACTCACCGCAGCGCAGAACCGGGCCAGCCACCACATCAACGCGGCGGAGGGCAACGCTGCGCACGGCAACCCGGCTTCAGCGTCGTCGCAGCGCATGCAGGCCGACGTGCAGCGCAACCTGAACCAGGACAAGCGTATCGAAGCCGGAATTAAGAACGGCTCGTTGACGAACCGCGAAGTGGCCGCCACCGAGCGCGGCCAGGCCAGCGTGGCCCACCAGGAGTTCGAAGCCGGCCGC
>JANOVJ010000199.1:0-14125 GCA_031417295.1 bacterium
TGATGAGCCCTTCGACCAAGCTGTCCGGCGGGCAGATGCAGCGCGTCGCGATCGGCCGCGCTCTGGTGCGCGAGCCCTCGGTCACGCTGATGGACGAGCCGCTGTCGTCGCTCGATGCCAAGCTGCGCAACGACCTGCGGCTGGAGCTGAAGCGCATTCAGCAGGACATGGGCGCGACCATGCTCTATGTCACGCACGACCAGATCGAGGCGATGACGCTGGCCAACCGCATCGGCGTGCTCGACCACGGGCGGCTGGTGCAACTGGGCACGCCGCAGCAGATTTATGAAGACCCGGCGAGCAGCACCGTCGCCGCGCGGCTGGGGTCGCCGCGTATCAACCTGCTGCCGCGGGCCGCGCTGCCCGCGCTTGCCACGCCTGAACGCACCGCCACCATCGGCGTGCGCGCCGAACATCTGCTGCTGCAAGCCGGTGGCGGGCATGCCCAAGGCCAGGTCAAGCGCGTCGAGCGGTTGAGCGACCTGCACCTGGTGCATGTCGCGCTGGCCGATTCGCCGCACGAGTTGATCAGCTCGGCGCCCGCGGGCGCCCAGTACCACCCCGGCCAGACCGTCGCGGTCGAACTGCGGCAAACGCTGTGGTTCGATGCCGCCGGCCTGCGCATCGCTGCCTAATCTGGAAACACCGACCATCATGACCACCCTCGCACTCATCGACGCCGCCACCCAGACCCTGATCGACCACGTCGACGAGTTGACTGCCCTCGATCAGGCGATCGGTGACGGCGACCACGGCCTGAACATGCGCCGCGGCGCGATGGCGATCCAGGCCCGGCGAGCCGAACTCGAAGGCAAGTCGCTCAACGAGGCGCTGAAGCTGATGGGCTTGACCTGCATGTCGACCATCGGCGGTTCGTCCGGGCCGGTGTTCGGCACCCTGATGGTCACGCTGGCCAAGGAGTTGCCCGAGGCACCGACGGCGGCCGATCTGGCCCGTGCGATCGACGCCGGCATTGCCGCGCTGACGAAGCTGGGTAAGGCCGAGGTCGGCCAGAAAACCTTGCTCGACGTGCTGGCCCCCGTGCAGGCGGTGCTGGCGCAGGGCGGCGAGGGCATGGCGGCGCGGGTGCAGCAGTGCGCGCACGACAGCGCGGCCGCCACCGCGCAGATCGAGGCCACGCGGGGCAGGGCGTCGTTTCTCGGGGACAGGGCGCTGGGCCATGTCGACCCGGGCTCGCGCTCGATGGCGCTGATCATCGGCGCCGTCTGCGAGCGGCTTTGATTTCGCGCTGAAAACTGAAAGGAAACAGGTGAACCATGAAGAAGCTGATCAACGATACCGAAGACGTTCTCGCAGAGTCCCTGGCCGGCATGGCCACGGCCCACGCCGACATCCTGGCGCTGGGGGCCAGCCACCCGTTCCTGCGCCGCCTGCACGGCACACCCGGCAAGGTGGCGCTGATCTCGGGCGGCGGCTCAGGCCATGAGCCTTTGCATGCCGGCTTCGTCGGCCGCGGCATGCTCGACGCCGCGTGTGCGGGGCAGATCTTCACCTCGCCGACGCCCGACCAGATGCTCGCCGCAGCGCAGGCGGTGGACGGCGGCGCGGGCGTGCTGTTCATCGTCAAGAACTACTCCGGCGACATGATGAACTTCCAGATGGCCGCCGAGATGCTCGAGCTGCCGAACGCCACCGTGCTCGTCAACGACGATGTCGCGGTCGAGAACTCGACGTACACGACAGGCCGGCGCGGCGTGGCCGGCACCTTGATCGTCGAGAAGATCGTCGGCGCGGCGGCCGAGCAGGGCGCCGACCTGGCGGCGTGCAAGGCGCTCGGCGATGCGGTGAACCAGGCGACGGCATCGATGGGCGTGGCGCTCACCTCGTGCACCGTGCCCGCGGCCGGCAAGCCGACCTTCCAGATCGGCGACGACGAGATGGAAATGGGCGTTGGCATCCACGGCGAGCCGGGGCGGCGGCGCGTCAGGCTCGGCACCGCGGACGAGATCGCGGCTGAACTGACCGGCGCGATCCTGAAAGACCTGGCGTTGAAGCCCGGGCAGCAGGTGATCCTCCTCGTCAATGGCTTCGGCGGCACGCCCTTGCTGGAGCTGTACCTGATGGTCAACGCCACGCGCAAGCTGCTCGAAGCGGCCGGCGTGAAGGCCGTACGCCACCTCACCGGGTCTTACGTGACGTCGCTGGAGATGGCCGGCTGTTCGATCACCGTGACGGCGGTGGATGACGCGATGCTCGCGCTGTGGGATGCACCGGTACACACCGCCGCGTTGCGCTGGGGATGCTGAATGCGCCGCGAAGGGCCGGGCGATCAGCAGCCCAGCAGTTCGGCCAGGTGGTCGATGCTGCGGGCATGAAAGGTGTTCAGCGGGTTCGGTGAAACGTCTTTCACAGCGGCGGCTCCGAACTCATGCGGCCGCTCGATATACGCCGTGCGCAGGCCGCAGGCGCGCGCGCCCTCCAGGTCATCGTGATGGGCCGCGACGAGCATCGTTTCTTCGGGCCGCAGGTCGAACACGCGCGACACGCCCAGGTACGTGGCCGGGTCGGGCTTGTAGGCGCGGAACACCTCTGCCGAAAGAACGCAATCCCACGGCAAGCCGGCGCGCTTGGCCATGTTCGTCAGCAAGCCGATGTTGCCGTTCGAGAGCGAACAGATCGTGAAGCGCGCCTTCAGCCGCGTCAGGCCGCGCACCGACTCGGGCCAGGCGTCGAGGCGGTGCCAGACCTTGTTCAGATGCCGTCGTTCTTCCTCGCCGAGATGGGCCAGGCCGAAGCGCGGCAGCATCTGGTCGAGGATCATCCGGTGCAGGTCGTCGATCAGCGTCCAGCCCAGCTCGCCCGACGCCACGCGCCGCATCGCCGGCTGGTAGCCGGCGCGCCAGGCGAGGGCGAAGGCGTTCCCATCGACCTGTGGATGAAGCGCCTGCATCTCGCGCACGATCGAGCCGTGCCAATCGACCACGGTGCCGAAGATGTCGAACGCCAGCACCTTGAGGGGCGTCTCGATTTCGTTGCTCATCGTCGCTTGCTCCCGGTGTCGGCGCGCTATTCGATCCGCGCGCCGGAGGCCTTCACGGCGCGTTCGTACTTCTGCAGTTCGCTCTTCACGAACGCTGCGAAGCGCTCGGGCGATGAGGGTGAGGGTTCGGCCAACAAGCCAGCCAGCCGCACCTTCATCTCAGGCGCAGCGAGCGCGGCGACGAAGGCCTGGTTCAGCCGCTGCACCGTCTCCGCTGGCAGGCCGGCTGGGCCGAACAGGCCGAACCAGGTGTCGACATCGAAGCCCGCCAGGTTGCCGCCACCCTCTGCAATCGTCGGCACTTCGGGCAGCGTGCTCGATCGCTGCGCCGTCGTCACTGCCAGCGCCTTCAGCTTGAAGGCCTTGATGTTGGCCGACGCGGCGGCCAGGTTGTCGAAGTTCAAGTCGACCTGGCCCGAGACCAGCGCCAGTTGCGCCGGGCTGCCGCCCGCATACGGAATGTGGACCATGAACACGCCCGCCTGGGCCTTGAACATCTCGCCCGCCAGATGGCCCGCGCTGCCATTGCCGCCCGAGCCGTAGTTCAACTTGCCGGGGTTCTTCTTCGCATAGGCCACCAGGTCGGCGGTGGTGGCGATGCCCAGGCGCGCTGCGATTTCGGTGTTCATCACCAGCACGTTGGGCACCCGCGCGACCAGCGTGATCGGTGTGAAGTCGCGCACCGGGTCGTAGGGCATCTTCGCGTACAGCCAGGGGTTGATGGCGTGCGTGGCCACCGCGCCCATCAGGATCGTGAGGCCGTCGGGCGCTGATTTGGCAACGAAGTCGGCGCCGAGGTTACCGCCCGCGCCGGGGCGGTTCTCGACGACCACGACACCGAGGCTGTCCTTCACCCGTTCGGCCAGCGCACGGGCCACGATGTCGAGCGGGCCACCAGGCGGGTACGGCACGACAAGGCGGATCGGCTTGGCCTGGGCGCGCAGCGGCAGCGGCAGCGCACTGGGCAGGGCCAGTGCGGCCAGGGTTTGGAGTGTTCGGCGGCGGTTCATCGGCGCTGTTCCTGAGCGGGTTGATTGAGGCCAGTCTAGGGCCGATCCCGTCATGCCCGCTGTGCCAGGCAGCGCGCGACGAGGACCATGAGATGCGCCTGCTCGTGCGCCGTCGCGACCCGGATCCTGGTGAAGGTGGCCGCGTCGAGTTTCACGTCGACGTGGGGCCCGCTCGCATCTTCGTGAAAGTGCAGGAACGCCTTCGACTTGAAGTAGAACGCGCCGGGCGTGCGCTCGGCGAGCGGCGTCTCTTCGCGCAGGCGTTGCAGCAGCGGCTGAAGATCGGCCAGGGTGCGTGGGCCGGCGTGTTTCATCGCGGGCTTCCCCCACGTTTCAACGCGGTTGCTCAACCGGCAGGGCCTTGAGCCCAGCGATGGTCTGCAAGCACGCGCGTGCGGCCTCACTGCCTTTCTTGACGAAGTGCTCGCTGAAGAAGCGCCGATGCTCTTCGTGTTCGTGAAATTCCTTCGGCGTCAGCACCGCCGACAGCACCGGCACCTCGGTCTCGAGCTGCACCCGCATCAGCCCGTCGATCACCGCCGCAGCCACGAACTCGTGGCGGTAGATGCCGCCATCGACCACCAGCCCGCAGGCGACGATGGCGTCGTAGCGCCCGCTGCCGGCCAGCTTCTTCGCATACAGAGGAATCTCGAATGCGCCGGGCACCTCGAAGCGCTCGACCTGGCTCGCCGGCAAGCCGCCGCGCTCGAACTCGGCCAGCATCGAAGCGCAGGCCTGCTCGACGATGTCGCGGTGCCACGACGACGACACCAGCGCCACCCGAGTGCGGTGCGCAACGGGCGCAGCGTCAGCGGCTTCGTGCAGATGAGCCTGAGAAAACTGATTCATGGATTGCCTCTTCGGTGCAGAGTGGACGGCCAGAATCAGGGCGCGCGAACGCACGGCCGCCGCGCGCCGGTCACTACAACCCAGCAGGCGCACGCCGACCGAACCTGTCGCGATCTCTTTCATCCGGACTCTGACCGTCGGCCCTGGCATCGCACCAGATCTGCTGACCTCGGCACTTCGTCGCGACCGTGCCGAGCGCTCGCGGGCTGCTGCAAAAAAAGACTGCAGATACCGCCGGTGGGGAATTCCGCCCCGCCCTGAGAACGCTGCCATCGCAAGCAATGGCAAACAATTCTAGGCAAGCCCGGCCGATCGGCCTGTCTCGTGCGCTACACGCGCCGGCCGCATCGATCGCGGCGTTCACGCCGCTCCTGCCGGTAGTTCGTGACTGCCAGTCGAAGACCGTCCAGATCGCCGAAGAAGGTGGCCTGGTAGTCGGGCGCCGCGAGAACACACTCACCACGCGCATACCGGCGCGCCTAGTCGATCCAGGCCCTGAATGGCAAGCCCAACCGCAACGCCTCTGTGACGACCGCCCTGACGGCCTCGACCATCCGTGCATGCTCTTCGTTCACGAACTCGTCCGGCACGGCGGCGGTGGCCACCCGCACCAGCGGCTCCGCCTGCCGAATGGCCAACGCCAGGCGCTCCAGGTTTTTCAACAGCGACTGAAGTTCACTCGGCTCGAGCGCGATTCGATCGTCGTCTTGACCTGCAGCGGCGAACGAGATGCCTGAAAGCTGCCGGGCAACATCCGGGCTGGACTTGGCGGCGAAGTCAACAACGATCTGCCAGTGCTCCAGGGGCAACCGCACAAGCTGCCCCTCAATCCATGGCGACGGAGGCGTCGGTAGCGGCCGATCGTCGGGATCGGGCCCCTCGAACAATTGCCAGCTTCGACTCATGCCTGCAGCCTGTGAAGATCGTTTGCGGCCATAGAGCGATGGGCTGGAACCACGTTGCGTGCTCAGATATTGGCGTCAATGAATTCGATGACCTTGTCCACCAACTGAGCCTCGGTTGCGACAAGTTGAATGCCGCCGGCAGTGGCAGGGCCGGGTGTCATCGGAACGACATTGACCTGGTCGACGATCACGCCAGCGAGGTAGCGCGTCCGAAACGCGGCCAAGGGTTCGGTACCGCCCGTGTGAATGACCGTGGCCTGCGAAACATCGACATACCTCTTGTTGGTTCCGAAGTGGGTTTGAGCATAGGCGACGATGCCCGGCGGCCCGAGGGGAATTTCGACGAAGTGCCTCAGCAGCTTGCGGTCAGTCTTCGCGCTGAACCTCCTCGGTTTCAGTTTTGCGCTGATCACGTCGACAACGGTTGCCGTGCCGATCACAAGGGCGTCCAACTCGGCAGGGGGGCCTCCGATCTTTTGTCCGCCTGCGTCGACGAGTTGCAATGTCGGGGAGACGATGACCGTGAGCCCCGCCGCGTAGGCTGCGACTTCCTCGATGCTCGCGGCTTCGACGAGGTCACCCGTCTTGACCTTGGGATTCTCCCCGGTCAGGAAGCCTCGCTTGTCGCTCAGATACGCAGCCTTGTTGCCTTTGGCCTTGATCTCCTTGGCCCACTGTTTGCCGACGCGTTCGATCTCCTGCAATTCAGCCGCCGTGAACAAAACCGCGGGCTGGCCACGCAACGATGGATTGACCGTGGCTTCGACTCGGTAACTGCCCTTGCGCTCGGCGACGAGCCGCAACGATGCAAGCGCGAACTGCCGCTGAATCGCGGGCAATCCAGCTTCGACCTTGGCCAGGTTGGTTCCCGGCACACGCATCAGCTTTTCGACCGCACCGATCGACTGCGCGAGTCGGTCTGTCGGAGCGCCGGAGACAAGCTTGCCGACCCGCTTCGCCAGCCCCACCACCCAACCCACCACCCGGTCCATCGCCTTGTCGATCGGCTTGCGGATGCGCTCGAGCACGTCTTGCACGCGCTTCCCGACCTTGCCGAAGCCGGCCATGCCGGCCAGGATGGTGATGGCCAGCGACATGTAGCGCGCGGCCTGCGCTTCCACTGCCGCGGCGGCGGTGTCGATCGAGCCGCTGGCGATCGCCACGATGGCATCGATGTAACCCTTCACCAGGTGGGCCAGGCGGCTCAGTTGGCGCATGAAGGTCATGACGGTGTCGTAGATCGCGATCGCGGCGGTGATGAAGCCGGGGCCGGGAATGAACAGCGAGACCAGCTTCGGAATCGCGCGAACGACCACAAAGTCGAGCACCATGCCCATGATGCCGTCGATCGCCATCTGCTTGAGATCGGAGAGCGACTGCTTGAGCTGCTCCCAGGCTGCGACCGGGCCGTCGCGCACCAGCGTGACGACGACTTCGAAGCCGGCTTCCATCGCCTTGACCGCTGGCTCGCCGACCTCGCGCACGAGCTTGACGCGCAGATTCGCCCAGGTCAGCCCCAGGACCGACATCACGAACTTGAAGATCTCGGGCAGGCTGAAGCTCTGCGGAATGTGGATGCCGGGCAAGGAGTCGGTCAGCCAGTCGAGCAGGCCGGCCACCAGGTGCTTCAGGAAATTTCGCGCGAAGCGTTGCAGCCCGGCCTTGGCCGCGCGCACCAGGTTCATGCAGAAGCCCACCGGGTTGCGCAGGATCGACTGGAACGCCGCACCCGCGCGCCGCAGGTAGTCCATCGCGCCTGGCGCCACGACCGACAGAATGATCTCGAGCAGGCTGATCACCGTGCCCAGCGCCCAACTGAAGAGCTGCCCGTAGAAGCTGGCGAACACGCCGATGACCTTGGCCAGCGCGCGCGGAACAAGCACGATGTCCAGCAGCTCCAGCGAGCGGAAGGCGTTGAGGAAGTTCGTCGGCAGTTGCAGCACCAGGCCCATCAGCCCGAGCAGCGCGCCCTGGAACCAGGCCCAGGCCCGGCCGATCGCGTTGCCGCGCTGGATGTTCTGCCAGACCTCCTCCTGCCCGATCAGCGTCATGAAGCCGCCGAGCAGCGTCGCCGCGGTGCGCGGTACCGCGTCGCCGGTGACGGGGTCGAAGCCGAGCACGGCTTTCAGCAGCGGGTAGCCGCGCGTTGGCTCGATCAGCGCCGCGATCGGGCGCAGGATCGCGTCCTTGATGAAGCCGATGATCCCGCCCACCAGCCCGGCGCCGAAGGCGATGATGCGGTCGATCGGCGTGGTGACGATGCGCTTGGCGCGTTCCCACACACCGCCGAGGTCGAAGATGTCGCTCCAGCCCAGGCCGTCGAGGAAATCGTCGATCGCTTGGCGGATCGCGCTGCCGATGTCGCCCAGCGCCGAGAGCTGGCCTTCGGCCCACGCCGCCACGCGGTCGACGATGCCGTGGTTGTCGAGCGCCTGCGTGATCAGCGCGCCGCCGGGGATCAACTGCACCAGCGCGCGCAGCAGGTTGGCCGCGGTGCGCGGCACCGAGCGCAGGCTGACCGGGTTGAAGCCGAGCAGCAGCGCCAGCATGCTGAAGCCCGGGATCCACGCGGCCTTCTCGGCGAGGTAGTCGAGCGCGTCCTGGATGCCGAGCCGCTGCACCTGGGGCGCGCTGCGCTCGCGCACCGCGGTGTCCACGCTGCGCTGCACGGTGGCGGGTTGGGCGGCGGCGCCCTGCTGGATCGTGTGTGCGAGTTCGTGCGCGATCAGTTCGCGGCCGGGCGTGGCTTCGGGCTGGAAGCGGCCGCGGCCGAAGAACACATCGCGCCCGGCGGTGAAGGCAGCCGCGTTGAGGCGCCGGCTGGCCTTGGCCGCGGCGTCGCCGGTGTGGACGCGCACGCCGGAAAAGTCAGCCCCGAAGCGCGGCTCCATGTCGCGCCGCAGCCGCCGCGGCAGCGGCTGGCCGGCCGAACTGCCAACGCCCAGCGAGGAAGGCAGCGCGCTCGATGGGGTCGGCACCACGGCGTTGAAGCGCCGCGCCGTTGGAACCGAGGCCGCCGCCGGCATGCCGACCACGTGGCGCGCCACACGCGCGGCCTCGCGCTCGGCCGGGTCGGACGGCTGCGACAGCCGCACTGCGCTTGCCGCCTGCGCTGCGCGCAAGGCCGGTGCGGGCACGCGGATCGGCATCGCGCTGCGGGTTTCGGGTGCCCGCAGCACCATGCGAGCGGTTTGCGCGGCGCCGGCCATGGTGGCCTACGATTTGCCCCAGCCGGGCAGGGCGGCCGCCTGGCGGATCCACGCCGCGATCTGCGCCTCGTCGAGACCGTCTTCATGGATGTCGATCCAGCGCGCGTCCCGGGCCTTGCCCGCGGTCGGAGCGGGTTGCAGCGACGTGCCCTGGAAGAAGGTCAGCTTGACGTAGTTCGTGAAGGTATGGAAGCTGACGAACCAGCCTTGGCCCGCGAGGCCATAGAAGGGCGAGTTCCACTTGACCGCCTTGCGCACGCCGGGAACCGTGCCCACGATGAGCGCGTCGAGGCGGCGCCCGACATCGCTTTTCCAGCCCGGCATGGCGTCGATGTAAGCCTGCACCGGGGCGTCGCCATCGGCCTTTGCAATCTGCGGGTTGCCGCCTGCGAGGAGAGTCGGCTTCGCAGCCCCAGCCTCCCCCTTGGTCGGGTGTCGTTCGCGCAAGGCTTTCACCATGTGTGAGACCTGTGCGCACGCCTACAGCGCGCGCCCCTCCTTCAACAACTCGCGCCGCACGCCTTCGTCCACATCCTCGGCGCGCAACTCGGCGTCGCCGCGCGCCAGCGCGCGCAGGCAGGCGTAGCGCAGCACGTTGACGATCGTGCCGCCCGACAACTCGTGCCGCTGCGCCAGCCGCGGCAGGTCGAGCGCGGGGCCGGCGCGCACGGCGCTCGGAATGGCCTCGCGCCACAGCCGCAGCCGTTCCGGCGCCTTGGGCAGCGGGAACTGCACCACCGACTGGAATCGGCGCTGGAACGCATCGTCGATGTTGTGGCGCAGGTTGGAAGCGAGGATCACCACGCCGGCAAAGGCCTCGATGCGCTGCAGCAGGTAGCTCACCTCCTGGTTCGCATAGCGGTCGTGCGCGTCGCTGACGCTGGTGCGCTTGCCGAACAGCGCGTCAGCCTCGTCGAAGAACAGGATCCAGCCTTCGCGCTCGGCGGCGTCGAACAGGCGCGCCAGGTTCTTCTCGGTCTCGCCGATGTACTTGGAGACGACGAGCGAGAGGTCCACTCGGTGCACCTCGCGCCCGCAGCGCTCGCCGATCAGGCAGGCCGAGAGCGTCTTGCCGGTGCCCGGCGGGCCGTGGAACAGGCTCACGTGGCCGGCGCCGATGCGGCGCCCGAAGCCCCACTCGTGGCGCAATTGCCGGCCGTGGCTGAGCCAGTGGCCGATGTCCTCCAGTTGCGCCAGCGTCGCCGCGGGCAGCACCAGGTCATCCCAGGCGAGCCCGGTGCTGACGCGCGTGGCCAGCCCGGTGCGGTCGGCGAGCGGCGGGAAGGCCGGGCCCGGCAGCGCTTCGGCGAGGAAGCCGGGCGCGGGCAGCAGCAGCGCTTGGAGCACGCCCGCCGCAGCGCTGTCCGCCCCCGGCGGCGCCACGGCATGGAGCAGGTCGTCCTGCGCCAGCCGCTGCTGCGGGGCAAGGCGCTGCAGGGCCGCCAGCCGGTGCGCCAGCGAATCGCCGGCCAACAGAAAGCAGGCGGTCTCGCCGCTGGGCTGGATCGCGCCACCCGCGCACAGGTGGCCGCCGAACTCGGTGTAGGGGCGCTGCGTCGTCGGGTTCTGCGTCGCCAGAACATCGAGCAGCTGCGGACGCAACTGCGGCGCCAGGGCCAGCACCATCAACAGCCGCTCGGTCGGGTCGAGCTGGTGGCGCTGCAGCGCCGCGGCATAGGGCCCGGCCTCGGCGCGCAGCGGCGGCGGGGGTGCCAGCGTGCCGGGCAAGGGCGGTGAGCCCGACGCCTTGGCGTCGAAGTAGTGCTGCAAGCGCAACTCGATCACCCGCGCCAGCCACTCCAGCTCGGCCTCCAGCGTCTCGCTATCGACGAGGCTGTCGCGCGGCGGGACATCGGCCAGCTTCATGGCGTCGCCCACTCCACCACCAGCGGGTCGCGCATCCACGGCAGGCGAACGAGGCCGATGCTCCAGGGCAGCAGCCCGAGCAGCAGGTCGAACGCCTCGCCCTGCATCCGCAACTGCCAGGCTGCGTCGGCCCGTTCGAGCAGGCCGCGGCGTTGCAGGAAGCTCAGGCGCAGGCCCTCGACGGCGGTGCCGCGCAACGCGGTCCAGTGTTCGCGCACGGCGGCGAGCAGGGCGGCGATCTCTTCGTGGTCGGCGGGCGCGAGCACGGGCAGCGCGGCGGTCAGCGGCTCGCCGGGCGGGTGGCCGAGGAGCAGCTTGACGAATGGCAACTGGTGCTCCGCCGGCTCGGCGTCGCCGCAGGCCAGCGCATGGAGCAGGGCGCAGGCGCGCGGCATTTGGGCGATCTGGCGGCCGGCGTCGTCGAGCACGCCGCAGCCAGCCAGAAGGCGCGGCAACCAGGGGTGGAGCAGCACCAGGCCGGCCAGTGGCACGAGCAGCGAATCTGGCGTTGTCGATACGGCGGCGGCCAGCGACGCTGCGGCCACCGATGCGGAGGTCTCCGCGGCTGTCACTGCGGCGGCGGACTCAGCGTGCGGGTCGGCGCTCGAGGCGCTTGTCACAGGTGCCAGCGCCCGCAACAGGTCAGGCAGGAACGGCGGCGCCTGCGCCGCTGGTCTTCGTTGCGAATCGATCCGCGCTCGCAGCGCGGCAGCATCGAGCGGGCCGGCCAGCCACACCGCCAGCCACTCGATGCGGTCAGCGCCGTCGACATCGACCCATGCGCGCCAAGCCTCGACCGCCACTGCGTCGAGCGCCAAGGGTGCGCGGCTCGCGGCCAGCCAGCGGCGGCGCAGCGGCGCCGGCAGCAGCGGCAACCAGCGCAGCAGCGGGCCGATGCGCGCGTCGGTGCCGGCTCGGGGCAACAGCAAGTCCAGCGCCTCGCTACCGGACAACACCGACTCGGTTGTCAGCACCGCCGCATCGCGCAAGGAGCGCTGCGCCAGCTCAAGTGCCAGGCCGGCGAGCGTCCACGGCAGCAGCCCGGTCGAAAGATAGTGCAGCAGCGCGAGCCGTTCTTCGGTGGCAGCTGGTCGGCGCGATGGCATGGCCTGCGCGGATGCATCGGCCTCGGGTCGCGCGTCGGGCGACGGGCCGTGGGCTGCGGCACCCAAGCGCTCCGCCGCACCAGGCCGCGCCTGCGCCGCCTCGGCCAACGCGACGCGCAATGCCGCCTCGACTCGCTCCGACAGACCCTCGGCTTCCAGGTGATGCAGCCCAGGGACGCGGATCGTCAACGCCAGCCGCGGCAGCCGCCAGACTTCGCCCGCTGGCGCCGCGCTGCCGAACGCGCGATGAAGCGCCGCCGCGCACGCATCCCCCTGCTCGTGCAACAGCGACCGCAGCGCAAACGCCTCGGCCGGGCCGGTGGCCCGGGCCCGCCAGCGCAAGCGCCTCACGCGGTGTGCATCCATGCCGCAGGCCGCGCGCTAGAACCGGCCGATCTTGCGCAGGTTGCCGAGCATCGCGGCCTGGCCGCCGACGGCGCGGCTCTGCACCTCCTGCAACTTGAGGTCGAGCTGCTGCTTCGCCTCCACGCTCTGGATCGACGAGAGGCTGGTCGTCATCGCCTGCGTGATCTGCGCGCCGGCCGGGCTGGCCACGTCGACGCCAGCCGCCACCAGCTGCTCCGCCACCACGCCGACCGTGTCGGCCAGGCCCACCTGCGCGCGGCCCAGGTCGCGCTCGACCTGCACCCGCACGTCGTCGGGCACGCCGGGCTGGGTCAGCATGTCTTGCAGTTCCTTCACGCGGTCGCGCTGGTAGGCCATCTCCTTGGTCTGGAAGTCGAGGTAGCGGTTGTCGGTGAGTCCCGGCAAATCGGCCGTCAGTTTCGGCCGCACCGCGTTGTTGGGCACGAAGGCGCCCTTGATCAGGCCTTCGATGCTGGCGCTTTGCAGATCGAGGTCTTTCTGGAACACGACGCGCTCGCTCATGAAGCGGTCTTTCACCACCAGGTCGATCGGCTTGATCACGCGGATGCCGGTGCCCACCACCAGCGGCGGCCGGTACGGTGGGCGCGTCAGCGACGGGTCTTCGGCTTCGGGCGTCTCGGCCTCGGCGGCCGGGTAGGGCAGCGTGAAGTCGGCCACCACCTGGCCCTGGTCGTCATACACCAGCACGAAAGTGCCACCGCGCCAGACGCCGCCCAGGTGGTCGAGGCCGGGATGGTCCTGCACGAAGCGCGACAGCAGCAGCTTGTCGTCGGCCTTGTTGCCCTCGCCCGCGATCAGGTCGTCGAGCCAGTCGATCCAGTGCGGCTGGTTGGTGTTGATGAGGCCGTCGAACGGCGACACGAAGTCGGCCCGCGAAACGAAGCCCAGGTTCGCCCGCGCGTCGCCCACCGACGCCAGCGACGAGGCGTAGCTCGACTTGAACAGCGCGCCCTGGTCGCTGCCCACCGCGGCCTTGTAGTTGCTGTAGCTCCGCGTCGAGAGCACGGGTGCTGCGGCCCGGCTGGCGCTGGTCACGGCGTCGCTGGCCGAGCGCGCCGCGCCGATCACCGACGCGCCACCTTCGGCGGTGCCGAAGATCAGTTGCTTGTCCACCGCCTCGGTCACGTCGGCCACGTGACGCTGGCCGAACTGCACGCTTTCTTCGAGCCGGAACGCCACGTCGTTGCGCACCAGGTAGTGCAGGCTGTGCAGCGGCGTGTAGCGAAACGGCGGGCGGATGCGAATCCGGTCGCGCGAGTTGTGCAGCAGCACCGGCTGGACCTGGAACGGCAGGTTGCGCTCGTCGATGAGGCGGCGGATTTCGGCGCTCACCGTCTCGACGGCGCGGCCCAAGTGGCCTTCGATGCGAAAGAAATCGCTGCTGCCGATCGCGAACGCCAGCGGGTCGCGCGCCCGCGCGGTGCTCGCCCACGCGGTGGACCGATAGCCGAGGTTGTGGCCTTCGTGGTGCGCAGTCGAGAGGCGGAAGTTCCAGCCGACGTTGATCGGCGCTTCGGGCAGCACCTGGTAGAACCATGGGATCGCGCGCTCTTCGAGCGGGCGGTCGTCGGCCACGCTTGGCGTGATGCGAACCACTGCGTCAGCGGGCACGTCGAAGCTGTCGATCAGGATGCCGAGCTTCCAGGCCAGGAAGCGGGCATGCGCCGACTGCTGGCGCGAGGTGGCGTCCAGCGGCGACGGGTACAGCCCGCTGCGCTGCTCGCGCGGCGCCGCCAGCGCGCCGAGCAGCAAGTGCTTTGGAAACGCGGCCACGTTCGGCAGCAACACGGAG
>JANOVJ010000200.1:0-4232 GCA_031417295.1 bacterium
GGGCGCTAGGCCCCGTGTTTGCTTGATTGTTGGCGGAGTGGACGGGGCTCGAACCCGCGACCCCCGGCGTGACAGGCCGGTATTCTAACCAACTGAACTACCACTCCACGTGGCTTTGAGCACTGCAGACTGCTCCGCAAATGCCAACTGACTTGGCGTCCCCTAGGGGATTCGAACCCCTGTAATCACCGTGAAAGGGTGGTGTCCTAGGCCTCTAGACGAAGGGGACATTTCTGTTGCCGGCGTACCCTGCCCAGCGTATTCATTCTAAGACCGCAGCAACGTTGGTGGAGGTAAGCGGGATCGAACCGCTGACCTCTTGCATGCCATGCAAGCGCTCTCCCAGCTGAGCTATACCCCCTGCGTTGCAGCCGGTGCGAAAGTCCCTCTCCGCACCGTTCAAGAAAGACCACGATTATAGCCAGACTTTCAATCGCCCGGCAACCGCGCCAGCACGGTTTCGCGGGTGAACAGGTCGAGCACCGCGTCCAGCGACGGCGTCTGCGGGCGGCCGCAAACCAGCACCCGCACGGCCATCGCCAACGGCGGCATCTTCATCGCGTGCGCAGCCAGCGTGTCCTTCAGCGCCTGCTGGATCGCGGCCCGGTTCCAGTCGGTCTCGCCAAGCTTGCTGCGCAGCGTCGCCAGCGCGGGCCGAACCGCTGCGGTGACATGGGTCTCGAGGTCGGCGGCCGACGGCACGACCGGCGCGAAGTACATCGCCAGCCACTCGGCAAGCTCGCGTGTCGTGGCGCAGCGGTCCTTGTACAGCGCGCACATGCGCTGCATCTCGGCGCCCGGCGCAGCTTCGATGCCGAGGCGCTGCAACTGCGCGGCGGCGAGCGTGGCCAGGGTCGCGTCATCGGTCTGCTTGATCCAGTGCGCGTTGACCCAGTTCAGCTTGGCCGGGTCCCACTGCGCCGGGCTCTTCGACAGGTGCGAGCCGTCGAACCACTGCACCAGTTGCTCGCGCGAGAACAGCTCCTCGTCGCCATGGCTCCAGCCCAGGCGCGACAGGTAGTTCAGCATCGCCTCGGGCAGGTAGCCGGCTTCCTCATAGGCCATCACGCTCACCGCGCCGCGCCGCTTCGACAGCTTCTGCCCGTCGTCGCCGAGGATGATCGGCACGTGGCCGAACAGCGGCAACGGCGCGCCGAGCGCGTTGAAGATGTTGATCTGCCAGGGCGTGTTGTTGACATGCTCGTCGCCACGAAACACGTGCGTGATCGCCATGTCCCAGTCGTCGACGACGACGCAGAAGTTGTAGGTCGGCACGCCGTCCGGACGGACGACGATCAGGTCGTCGATCTCGCGGTTGGCGATGGTGATCGGGCCCTTGACGAGGTCGTCCCAGGTCACAGCGCCATCCACCGGGTTGCTAAAGCGGATGACAGGTGCAACGCCTTCGGGCGGCGGCGGCAACACCTTGCCAGGCTCGGGCCGCCAACGTCGGTCGTAGTGCGTCTTCTCGCCGCGCGCCTTTTGCGCCTCGCGCATCGCGTCGAGGTCGGCCGGCGTGCAGTAGCAGCGGTACGCCGTGCCGGCGGCGAGCATGCCGTCAATCACCTCGGCGTAGCGCGCCAGGCGCTGCATCTGGTAGATCGGGCCTTCGTCGTGGGCCAGGCCGAGCCAGCGCATCGCGGCGAGGATCTGATCAACCGAGTCCTGCGTCGAGCGGGCCACATCGGTGTCCTCGATGCGCAGCACGAACTGGCCGCCATGGTGCCGCGCATACGCCCAGGAGAACAGCGCCGTGCGCGCGGTGCCAAGGTGCAGAAAACCGGTCGGCGACGGGGCAATGCGGGTGCGAACGGTGCGGGTCATCGCGCGGCGCGCCCGGCCGTCCGAAGGGCCGCTAACGCCCCCTCGGAGGGCAGCGAATGAAGTGAGCGTGGGGGCTTCATCTCGGCAGCGTGTCGAGGCCGCGCAGCAGGTCGGCCTTCAGGTCGAGCAGGTCGTCCAGGCCCACAGCCAGGCGCACCATGCCCTGGGTGATGCCTGCTGCCCGGCGCTGCACTTCGGTGAGCCGGCCGTGCGACGTGCTCGCCGGGTGGGTGATGGTGGTCTTGGTGTCGCCGAGATTGGCCGTGATCGAGCAGACTTGCGTGCTGTCGATCGCGTGAAAGGCGTTGCGGCGTGCCAGCTCGGGGCCGCCCTGCTGCTGGCCCTTGACGATGAACGACACCACCGCGCCGCCGCAACCCGCCTGCTGGCGCATCGCCAACGCGTGCTGCGGGTGCGACTGCAGGCCGGGATGGAAAACCCGCTCGACCTGCGGCTGTTGCTCCAACCACTCCGCCATCGCCAGCGCACTGGCCGACTGGGCCTGCATCCGGATCGACAAGGTCTCCAGCCCCTTCAACACGACCCAGGCGTTGAACGGCGACAGCGTCATGCCGGTGCTGCGCATCACCGGCACGAACTTCTCGTCGATGAGCTGTTCGCTGCCGCACACCGCGCCCGCAATCACGCGGCCCTGGCCGTCGAGGTACTTGGTGCCGGAGTGGATGATCAGGTCGGCGCCCAGCTCGCGCGGGCGTTGCAGCGCGGGCGTGCAAAAGCAGTTGTCCACCGCCAGCAGCGCGCCCGCGGCGTGGGCGATCTCGGCCAGCGCGACGATGTCGCAAACCTCGGTCAGCGGGTTGCTCGGCGTCTCGGCAAAGAGCAGCTTCGTGTTCGGGCGGATCGCGCGTTGCCAATCGGCCGCGTCGGTCTGCGACACAAAACTCGTCTCGATCCCGAACTTCGCGAACTCGCGGCCGAACAGCACGATGGTGGAGCCGAACACGCTCTGCGAGCAGATCACATGGTCGCCGGCCTTCAACAGGCTCATGCACAGCATCGTGATCGCGCCCATGCCGCTGGCGGTGGCGATGCAGGCCTCGGTGCCTTCGAGCGCGGCCAGCCGGCGCTCGAGCATCATCACCGTCGGGTTCGAGAAGCGCGAGTAGACGAACGCTTCCTCTTCATTGGCGAAGCGCGCCGCCGCCGTGGCCGCGTCGGGGTGGACGAAGCTGCTGGTCAGGTAAAGCGCTTCGGAGTTCTCGCCCCATTGGCTGGGCGGCAGGCCCTCGCGCACCGCGAGCGTGTCGAGGCGTGCGTCGGCCGGCAGGGCGATGCGGGGAATCTTCTTCATGCGGTCATCCCGGCTCGGCGGCGCTTTGCAGCGCCAGGCGCGAGCGGTCGTCTTGCTCCTCTTCGCCCTGCGCCGCGCGCTGGCTGGCCATGGCGACGAACTCGGCCGCAGAAATGTCACCGGTCACGTAGTGCCCGTCGAAGCACGACGCCTCGAAGCCATCGAGCTTCGGGTTCAGCGCCGCCACCACCCGCTTCATCGCCGCCACGTCCTGGTAGATCAGCGCGTCGGCGCCGATGAACTGGCGAATCTCCTCGATGCTGCGGCCGTGCGCGATCAGCTCGGTGCTGGTCGGCATGTCGATGCCGTAGACGTTCGGAAAGCGCACCGGCGGTGCCGCACTCGCCAGGTAGACCTTGCGCGCACCGGCTTCGCGCGCCATCTGCACGATCTCCTGGCTGGTGGTGCCGCGAACGATGGAATCGTCCACCAGCAGCACGTTGCGGCCCTTGAACTCGGACACGATCGCATTGAGCTTCTGCCGCACCGATTTCTTGCGCATGCCCTGCCCCGGCATGATGAAGGTGCGCCCGACATAGCGGTTCTTGACGAAGCCTTCGCGGTACGGCTTGCCGATGCGCTGCGCGAGCTGCATCGCCGACGGCCGGCTCGATTCGGGGATCGGGATCACCACGTCGATCTCGTTCGGCGGCATGGTCGAGATCAGCCGCTGGGCCAGGGTTTCGCCGAAGTTCAGCCGCGCCTGGTAGACCGAGATGCCGTCCATCACCGAGTCGGGCCGGGCGAGGTAGACGAACTCGAACATGCACGGGTTCAGCGTCGGGTTCTCGGCGCACTGGCGGGCATGGATACGGCCCGCCAGGTCGATGAAGATCGCCTCGCCCGGCGCCACGTCGCGCGTCAGCTTGTGGCCGGTGCCTTCGAGCGCGACCGACTCGCTGGCGATCATCACCTCGCCACCTTCGGCCGCATCGCTCTCGCCGAAGCACAGCGGGCGGATGCCGAACGGATCGCGAAACGCCAGCAATCCATGACCGGCGATCAGCGCCACCACCGCATACGAGCCGCGCAGCCGGCGGTGCACCGCGGCCACGGCCTTGAACACGGCGTCGGGCGTCAGCGGCAGGTCGCGCAC
>JANOVJ010000201.1:0-2693 GCA_031417295.1 bacterium
ACGTTCTGCCCGAACGAGCAGCCCGTGCCGATGCGCGCCCCGGCGCTGATGTGCACGAAGTGCCAGACGCGGCAACCGTCGCCGAGCTGCGCGCCCGGGTCGACGATGGCCGAGGGGTGGATGGTCGTTGCCATGCGCGGCCAGGGTTCAGTAGACGAGCGGCAGGCTGACACGCTGGCCGTCGCGGGCCGACCGGTACATCGCGATCAGCAGTTCGAGCGACTTCAGGCCCTCGCGGCCGTCGGTCTCGGAGACGGCCTCGCCACGCAGCGTGCCGATCACGTTGTCGTAGTAGAGCGGGTGGCCCAGGCCGTAGACCGAGGGCGCCAGGTAGCTGGCGTCGGCCACTTGCGCGTCCATCGGGTCAGGCGTGTCGAACTCCCAGTGCTTGATTTCGTTGACCGCCAGGCCACCCACGCGCACCGTGCCTCGCTCGCCCAGGATGGTGATCGAGCCCTCGAGGTTCTTCGGGTAGGTGAGCATGGTCACGTTGATCGAGCCCATCGCGCCGTTGCGCCACTTGATGGCCGCGACGCCGCTGTCCTCGACCTCGATGTTGCGCGCCAGCGTACCGGTGTAGGCCATCACGCTTTCCACGGGGCCGGCTATCCAGTCGAGCAGGTCGACATAGTGGCTGGCCTGGTTCATGAACGCGCCGCCGTCGAACTCCCAGGTGCCGCGCCAGGCGGCGCTGTCGTAGTAGCTCTGCGGGCGGGTCCAGAACACGTTCACGGCCACCATGTAAATCCGGCCGAAGCGGCCCTGGCGGGCCGCCTGCTTGAGCAATTGCAAGGTCGGGTTGCGCCGGTTCTGCTTGACCACGAACAGGCGCACGCCGGCTTCGTCGCAGGCCCGCACCATCTCCTGGCCGACGTGCCAGCGGGTGGCCATCGGCTTCTCGGTCATCACGTCGAAGCCGGCCGCTGCCGCCGCCACGGTTTGCGCCGAGTGCAGGCCGCTCGGCGTGGTGAGGACGATGCAGTCGGCCGCGGTCGCGTCGAGCAGCTCGCTGAGGCTGCGGTGGCCGCGGGCACCGGTGCGTGCCACGGCGGCTGCTAGCGCGGCGGGGTCGGTGTCGCACACGTCCGTCAGCTCGCAGCGGTCGGCGTGCTTGCGCAGCGCGTCGAAATGGTTGCCGGCAATGCGCCCGCAGCCCACCAGCGCGAAGCGGACCTTGCGGCCGGCCACCGGCGGGCGCTTGGCGCCGATCGCGTGCAGGGGTTGGCTCATCGTTCGCCCTCGGGCAACTCGTTCTTCAGCGTCGCGATGGTTCGGCGGAGCTGCTCGAACTCGGCTTCCTTGCGCGACAAGAACGCCTTCGTCAGGCGCAACTTCTCGCGCAGGCCGTGCGGCGTCAGCACGTAGGCGTAGGCCAGCTTGTTGTCGCTGCGGCGAAAGTTGCCGGCCTTGACCTGGCCCTTGTCGAGCAGCGAATGCAGCACGTAATGAGTCTTGCCCAGGCTCAGGCCGAGCGCTTCGGAGAGGTCGCGTTGCGACAGGTCGGGGCGCTGCTCCAGCAGGCGCAGCACCGCCAGACGGGCGGCCTCGGCATCGCCGTGGGCCGGCGCATCGGGGCGGTTTGAAATCGCTTGTTCAACCATTGAACGCCCGATTGTAGGGCGTTTGCAGTGCTTGTGAAGGGCGCTGGTGTCGAACGCCGCCTTGCTGCCTGCGTCAAGCGATGCCGGCGGCGTCGGCGAGCAGGGGCGCTGCCGCGTCCTTGGCCGACAACTGCGGCGGCGCGCCGAGCGCGGGCCAGGCAATGCCGATCGCCGAGTCGTCCCAGCGAATGCCGCGTTCGGCTTCCGGCGCGTAGTAACTGCTGGCCTTGTAGAGGAAGTCGGCGTACTCGCTCGTGACCAAAAAGCCGTGCGCCATGCCCGGCGGCAGCCAGAGCTGGCGCTGGTTCTGCCCGCTCAGCTCGACCCCGACCCAGCGGCCGAAGCTGGTGCTGCCACGGCGGATATCGACCGCCACGTCGAACACCGCGCCCTGCGTCACCCGCACCAGTTTGCCCTGGGCGTGTGGCGCAAGCTGGTAGTGCAGGCCGCGCAGCACGCCTTGCGACGAGCGCGAGTGGTTGTCTTGCACGAAGCGCACTTCGTGGCCCACGGCGGCATCGAACGCGCGCTGGTTGAAGCTCTCCATGAAGAAGCCGCGTTCGTCGCCGAACACCTTGGGCTCCAAGATCAGCACGCCCTCGATGGCGGTTGGCGTGATCTTCATCAGAACACCTGGTGGCCGGCGACGCGCATCAGGTATTGGCCGTAGCCGTTCTTCAGCATCGGTTGCGCCAGCGCTTCAAGCTCGTCGCGCGCGATCCAGCCGTAACGGAAGGCGATCTCCTCGGGGCAGGCGACCTTCAGGCCCTGGCGCTTTTCGAGCGTGGCGATGAACTGGCTGGCTTCGAGCAGGCTGTCGTGGGTGCCGGTGTCGAGCCACGCGTAACCACGGCCCATGATCTCCACCGAGAGCTGGTTCTGCCGCAGGTACGTGGCGTTGACCTCGGTGATCTCGAGCTCGCCGCGCGCCGACGGCTTGATGGCCGCGGCGATGTCGCAGACCTGCTCGTCGTAGAAGTACAGGCCCGTCACCGCGTAGTTGCTCTTGGGCTTGGACGGTTTTTCTTCAATGCTCAGCGCGCGTTTCTGATCGTCGAAATCGACCACGCCGTAACGCTCCGGGTCGGTCAC
>JANOVJ010000202.1:0-10867 GCA_031417295.1 bacterium
GCCTCGGGCGCCAGCACGTCGTCGATCATCGTGCAGGCTTCAGTCGGTCTGGTAGACGTAAGGCTGCTGCGGTACCTTGGCCTCGCTGTATTCTTCCTGCGCCGTGCGGTCGATCGCCTTGTCCCACAGCAGCGCGCGGCCCTGGCGCTGCTCGTCTTCCAGCGAAGGCTTGTTCGCCTTGAGCGTTTCGATGAACGCGGTGGTGTCGGACTTGTAGGCTTTCCAGAACAGCGGCATGGCGGCGGCCCGGGAAGGGCGGTGCAGGGTGAGGTGCGATTTTAGCGGCGGCCCGCCGGGCGGCAACGGCGCCGGTGCCTGCGGGCCGTCGCAGCGGGCCGATATGATGAAGCGGATGACCGCGGCCCCACCCACCAACACGATTCAGCGCCGGCCGTGGCGCGCGCTGTGGCTGCTGGCCCTCGGTTGCCTTTTCGCGGCGGCGGCGGCCCTCGCGGCCGAGCCCAGCAACGTCCTCGTGCTGTATTCCAACGGCCGCCTGGTGCCCGGCAATGTGGAGGTCGAACGCGGGCTGCGCAGCACCATCGTCAGTTCGGCCGAGCGGCCGGTGAGGATCTTCAGCGAGTTTCTCGACCGCCCCGAGTTCGACGGCCCGGCCTACGAGGCCACGTTCACAACCTACCTGCGCAACAAGTACGCCGACCGGCCCCCGGCCGTGCTCGTCGCGGTGGCCAAGGAGTCGCTCGAGTTCCTGCTGCGCCACCGCGCGCAGCTCTTCCCGGGCGTGCCGCTGGTGCATGCGGCCGTCTTCAAGACCTACCCGAAGCCCTTCCCCGCGCTGCCGGCCGACGTGGTCGGTGTGCCGGTCGAGTACGACCCGGCGGCCACCATCGAGCAGGCGCTGCGCTGGCATCCGCGGGCGCGGCACCTGCTTGTCGTGACCGGCTCGATGCCGCGCGATCGCGAGTGGGAAGCCTTGTTGCGCGACGTGACGGCGCGCTTCGCCGATCGGGTGAAGATCGAGTTCCTCGCCGGGCAGCCGACCGACGCGGTGTTCAAGCGGCTGCGCGGGCTGGACGCCGATACCGTGGTCTTCACGCCCGGCTTCTACCAAAGCGGCGACGGCCTGCCCTTCACGCCGCGTGACTCGGTGGCAGCGATGGCGAAAGCCGCCACCGCGCCCATCTACGGCACCTTCAGCACGTTCATCGGTACCGGTGCGGTCGGTGGCGTCGTGCCGAGTTTCGAGGCCATGGGGCGGCAAGCCGGGCTGATCGTCGGCAAGCTCCTCGATGGCGCGCCGCCGGCGTCGCTGGCGCTGCCCAAGGTCATGCCGAACGAACTGAATGTGGACCTGCGGCAGACCCGCCGCTGGGGGATCGCCGACGCCGACGTACCGGCCGGCGCCGTGGTCCAGTTCAGGGAGCCCACCTTCTGGGAGGCGTACCGCGACGCGACGCTGGTTGCCGCCGCGGTGATCCTGCTCCAGGCCGGCTTGATCGCGACGCTGCTGCTCGAGCGCCGCCGCCGCCGCGCCGCCGAGCTGGCGGTGCAAAAGCAGCGCAGCGAGCTGGCCCATGCGTCGCGGCTGGCGGTGGCCGGCGAACTGACGGCCTCGATCGCGCACGAGATCAACCAGCCGCTGGCCGCCATCTTGACCAACGCCGACGCGGCCGAGATGCTGCTCGACTCCGGCGCCGACCGGCGCGACGACCTGCGACGCATCGTGGCCGACATCCGGCGCGACGACTTGCGCGCCAGCGACGTGATCCGCCGCCTGCGCTCGCTGCTGGCCAAGCAGGCGATCGAACGCCAGCCGTTCGAGCTGAACGAGACCCTCGGCGACGTCTGCGCCATGCTGCAAGCCGAAGCGCGGCGGCGGCAGGTGACGCTTGAAGTCCAGACCGCGGCGACGGCGGGCAACCTCGTCGGCGACCCGATCCAGATCCAGCAGGTGGTGATCAACCTGGTGATCAATGCGATGGATGCGGTGGCCGACGTGCCCGAGGCGCTTCGCAGCGTCGTGGTTGCGGTCGTGCCGGTGGCCGAAGGCGTTGCGTTCGAAGTGCGCGACCGCGGCCACGGCATCGCGGCCGAACACCTGCCCAAGCTGTTCGATTCGTTCTTCAGCACCAAGCGCCGCGGCATGGGGCTCGGCCTCTCGATCGCACGCACCATCGTCGAGGCGCATGGTGGGCGCATCCGGGCCGCGAGCGCGCCGGGCGCGGGGACGGTGTTCACGGTCGAGTTGCCGGAGTCCGGCGGGCGGAGCGTTCCGCCGGTGCTGGCGACATGACCGTGGCGTCGCCACTCATCCACGTCGTCGATGACGACGATTCGCTGCGCACCGCGCTGCTGCGGCTGCTCGACGCGGCCGGGTTCGAGGCCTGCGGCTATGCCTCGACCGGCGAGTTCCTGCTCCACCCGCTGCCCGACCGGCCGGGCTGCCTGCTGCTCGATGTGCGCCTGCCCGGGCCATCGGGCCTGGAGTTGCAGGCGGCATTGCAGCAGCACGGCATCGCGCTGCCGGTCGTGTTCCTCACCGGCCATGCGGATGTGGCTTCCACGGTGCGCGCGATGAAGGCCGGCGCGGTGGACTTTCTGGAGAAGCCGGTTGCGCGCGACACGCTCCTGGCCGCGCTACGGCGCGCGCTGGAGCGCGACGCGGCACAGCGCGCGGCGCGTGACCGGGCGGCCAACCTGCACGCGCTCTTCGCCAGCCTTACACCACGCGAGCGCGAGGTGTTCGACCGCATCGTCGCGGGCAAGCTCAACAAGCAGATTGCCGAAGAGCTGAAGACCAGCGAGCGCACCGTCAAGTCGCAGCGCGCGCAACTGATGGAAAAGCTCGGCGCCGACTCCGCGGCCGAGCTGGGCCGGCTGGCCGAGCGGCTTCGGCACGACGCTGCATAGCCTTCGGCCGCCGGGCCCGGTGCTTGCCCTTTCGGGCAACGCATTTGCCCCTTGATCCTATTTCCGTCCACAGCGCACGGCCGGATCATGCCGCTTTCCTCTTCATCACCAACGGATAGAGGCCTCAGCATGAAGTCGATCAAGTTCAGCCTGATGTTGGGCGCAGCGGTGTTGACCGCGGGCTGTGTATCGCAGCAGAAGTACAACACCGAAGTGGCGCAGGTCGGCACGCTGTCGACGCAGAACACCAGCCTGACAGCGCTCAACGCCAAGCTCTCGGGCGAGCTGAGCGCCGACCAGGCGCAGATCACGCAGTTGCAGAACCAGCTCAAGGTGACGATGGTCAACGAGGTGCTGTTCTCCGAAGGCGGCTGGACGCTCAACGCCAAGGGCGAAGCGGCGCTGGCGAAGATCGCGCCGACCCTGGCCAACCTGCCGGGCCAGCAGATCGTCGTCGAAGGCTTCACCGACAACGAGCCGATCGGCCCGGCGCTGAAGGCACGCTTTCCGTCGAACCTGGAGCTGTCGTCGGCGCGGGCGGACGCGGAGGTGCGCTTCCTGGTCTCGAAGGGCGCTCCGCAGAACACCATTTCGGCCCAGGGCTTCGGCGAGGCGCGACCCGTCGCCAGCAACGATACGCCGCAGGGCAAGGCGAAGAACCGCCGCGTCGAAATCGTCATCGCGGCGGCCAGCCGGCCCTGAAGCGGCGCGCACTGTCCAGCCACCCGCAATGGCCTCAATCTCGCGCGGGCTGATCCTCGTGGTCGACGACGACGACAGCATGCGGGGGGCGATCGAGCGCCTGCTGCAGGCCGCCCATTTCGAGACCGTCGCCTACGCATCGGCCGAAGCGCTGCTGGCGGCCGGCGCCAGTGCCGGAGCGGCCTGCATCGTCAGCGACTTCAAGCTGCCGGCGATGAGCGGGCTGGAGTTGCTGTCAGAACTGCGCACGCGCGGCGGGTGGCCGCCGGTCATTCTGATCACCGCGCACGATTCGGCCAAAGTGCGCGACGAGGCCAGGCGCCGTGGCGCCGCGGGCTACCTGGCCAAGCCCTTTGCCGGCAAGGCATTGCTGGCGGCCATCCAAAGCGCGGCCCAGCCCGGCGCGCCCGTGTGAAGTCCAGACGCGGCGTTGAACTACCGTGGCGTTACAAAACGAAGGAGTACAGAGCATGAAGAGCAAATCGAGAGCGCGAGGCCTTGTCGCCACCGGCGCGGCTGTTCTGCTGGGGGCCGCGCTGGCGGCTGTGTTGGCCGCTGCGCCAGCCGCAGCGCAAGTGGTCACCGGCACGCTCGGCGCACCCAGCGCTACCACCACCCTGCAGGGCAATCAAATCCCGGCGCCGCCGCCGGCATTTGGCGGCGTGATCAAGGACAGCGCGCTTGAGTCCAAGCAGTGGTGGCCGCCGCGCGTGGTGCCGCCCAGGGGCGCCCCGAACATCCTGCTCATCATGACCGATGACCAGGGCTATGGCGTCTCCGGCACCTTCGGCGGCGTCGTTCCGACGCCGGCGCTGGACCGTGTCGCCAAAGCGGGGCTGCGCTACACGCACTTCCACTCCACGGCCCTGTGCTCGCCCACGCGGGCGGCACTGATCACCGGCCGTAACCACCACTCGGTGGGCTCGGGCGTGATCGGCGAGCTTGCGACCGGCTTTCCGGGCTATGACTCCATCATCGGCATCCAGAACGCGACCATCGGCAACATTCTGCAGGGCAACGGCTATGCCACTTCGTGGTTCGGCAAGAACCACAACACGCCCACTTACCAGTACAGCGCTGCCGGCCCGTTCGACCAATGGCCGTCGGGCATGGGCTTTGACTACTTCTACGGCTTCATGGGCGGCGAGACCGACCAGTGGGCGCCCTACCTGTTTCGTGACCACAGCCAGATCTTCCCGTTCGTGGGCCGCACGGACTACAACCTCACAACCGATCTGGCCGACGAAGCCATCAAGCACATGCGCGACTTGAACGCCGCGGCACCGGACAAACCGTTCTTCCTGTACTACGTTCCCGGCGGCACGCACTCGCCGCACCAGCCGAAGAAGGAATGGATCGAGAAGTTCAAAGGCAAGTTCGACATGGGTTACGAGAAGCTGCGCGACGTGATCTTCGCCAACCAGAAGCGGCTCGGCGTGATCCCGGCGAACGCCCAACTGACCCCGTGGCCGGATGTGATCCCGAAGTGGGATTCGCTCTCCGTGCTGGAAAAGAAACTCTTCGAGCGCCAGGCGGAAGTCTTTGCGGGCTACGCCGCGTACACAGACCATGAGATCGGCCGCGTGATCCAGCAAGTGCAGGACATGGGCAAACTCGACAACACGCTCATCATCTACATCGTGGGCGACAACGGCACCAGCCCGGAAGGCACGCTGACCGGCGCCTTCAATCAGCTCACTGCCTACAACGGCATCCTGAAAGCCCCTGAGGCGCTGCAGCTCCTGCATCTGGAAGAGTGGGGCTCGGACAAGACCTACCCGCACATGTCGGTGGGCTGGACCTGGGCGTTCAACACCCCCTTCAAGTGGACCAAGCAAGTGGCGTCGCATTTCGGCGGGACGCGCCAGGGCCTGGCCATCTCCTGGCCCGGCCACATCAGCGATGTCGGCGCCATCCGCGGCCAGTTCCACCATGTCATCGATATCGTGCCGACGCTGCTTGAAGTGACGGGGGTCAAGGCGCCCGCCACGTTCAACGGTATCGTGCAACGGCCTATCGAAGGCGTGAGCATGGCCTACACCTTCGATCGGGCCAACGCGAGCAAGCCCTCCGTGCGCACGACGCAGTACTTCGAGATGGCCGCGAACCGCGGGATTTACCACGATGGATGGATGGCCAACACGACACCGTTCGCGCCGCCCTGGGACCTGGCAACCGGCAAGTTGCCCAGCGTCGTCGATGGCTACAAGTGGGAGCTGTACCACCTGGCCGAAGACTTCTCGCAAGCCAACGATCTGTCGACGACGAATCCCGCCAAGCTCAAGGAAATGCAGGCCTTGTTCCTCGCCGAGGCGGCGAAATACAACGTCTTGCCGTTGGACAACACGGCCTTCTCGCGCTTGCTGACGCCGCGCCCGAGCGCGGTCGCCGGGAGAACGGTCTTTACCTACACCGGAGAGAATTCCGGTATTCCGGTCGCCAATGCGCCGAGCATTCTGGACAAGGACTACACCATCACCGCCGAGATCACCGTTCCCGCGGGCGGCGCGGAGGGCATGATCGTGACGATGGGCGGCCGCTTCGGCGGCTACGGGCTGTTCCTGCAAAAAGGCAAGCCGGTCTTCGTCTACAACATGCTCGATCTGGAGCGGTTCCGGTGGGAAGGTGGTGTGGGCGCCATCGTCGGGGCCGACTTGTTCGGCGAGGCGCTCAAGCCGGGCAAACATACGCTGGTGTTCGACTTCAAGTACGACGGCCCGGGCCCCGGCAAGGGCGGCACCGGCGTGTTGACCGTGGATGGCAGGGAGTTGGCCAAGAAGACGGTCCCGCATTCGATCCCGCTGCTGATGAGCATCGACGAAACCTTCGACATCGGCGTCGATACCCGCTCCGGCGTGGACAGCAGCTACACCCTGCCGTTCCGCTTCACCGGCACGATCGACAAGCTGACGTTCAAGCTCGGACCGTCTCAGATGACGGCGGCGCAGCAGCAGGCTGCCGCGCAAGCGGTTGCAAAGGCCACAGACTAGCGAACGGCCTGCCGTGGTGGCTCGGTTTTCGTCAGTTTCTCAAGGAGCAAGGCATGAGCAAGCGAATCTCTCTTTTGGTAGCAGTGTCGGCGTTGGGCATCGCGGGTTTGGCGCTCGGCCAAGGCGCGATCATGGACATGGTGGCCAACAAAGTCATCACCAAGTACCAGGGCTCGACCTGCGAGCAGTTGTGGGCGCAGAAGAACGAGCCCAAGTCGGCGCAGGAGCAGAAGGCCGTGGCGTTTCTGAAGGGTGATGCTGCGGCGCGCACGGCCTTCCTGAACAAGGTGGCCGGGCCGATCGCGAACAAGATGTTCGAATGCGGGATGATCCCCTGAGCCACACCCGGCACGGCAAGACGCTGGCCTTCGCCGCGGTGGTGGAGGCGGGCACCGGGCTCGCCTTGTTGCTCGATCCGGCGCTCGTCGCTGCGCTGCTGCTGGGCGCTGACCTGGGCGGCGTGGCGGCCGTGCTTGGCAGGTGTTTCGGGGTGGCGTTGCTGGCATTGGCGATCGCCTGCTGGCCCGGCCCGCGGCAGCCGGCGGGCAGTGCGCCGGCAAGGCGGGCGATGGGCGCTTACAACGCGCTGATTGCGCTCTATCTGGCCTACCTGGGCGTGGCGCAACTGTTTTGGGGCGTGCTGTTGTGGCCGGCTGTCGCGCTGCACGCGGGCGTGGCATTGCTGCTGGCCTGGCCCGCGCGCGAAGCGCAGTGAGCCGAGCCGTGCGGGCCCTTAAATTCGCGCCGCCTCGTTGCGACGATCGGTGCACGCGCAAGGATTTGTCGTTCGATACACCGTCAACAAGGAAATGAAATGAAGGCAAGTAGCCTCTCCCGGCTGGCGGCACTGTTCGCCGTCAGCGTCATGACTGTCAGCGGCGCCCACGCCGCGCTGTCCGCCGAAGAACTCGCCAAGCTGGCGCAGAACCCGGTGGGCAATCTGATCAGTATCCCGTTCCAGAACAACACCAATCTGAATGTCGGGCCGGGGAAGGGCAATCAGAACATCCTGAACATCCAGCCGGTGGTGCCGATCTCGGTCAACGACGACTGGAACATCATCACGCGGACGATCATCCCGGTCATTTCGAACCCGGCTTTTTCGGCCACCACCGAGCGCGTCAACGGCGTGGGCGACATCCAGTTCAACGCCTTCCTTTCGCCGGCCAAGCCGGGCGAGTGGATCTGGGGTGCGGGCGTCATCACCCAGTTGCCGACCAACAGCGACAGCGAACTCGGCAACAAGAACTGGGGCCTCGGGCCGACCTTCGTGCTGCTGCATCTGGACAAGGGCGACCCCTGGGTGTACGGCGTGCTGGCCAACAACCTGTGGTCGCTGAGCGGCAACAAGCAGGGCGGCTCGTACAACAACGGCTTGATCCAGCCTTTCGTCAACTACAACTTCGCGGGCGGCGCATACCTGACGAGCGCACCGGTCCTGACCGTCAACTGGAAGGCCGACAGCGGCCAGCAGTGGACGGTGCCGCTGGGCGGTGGAGTCGGCAAGATCTTCCACTTCGGCCCGCTGCCGGTGAACATGCAGATCTCGGCCTACTACAACATCGAGAAGCTGGACTACGGCGCGAACTGGCAGATTCGGGCGCAGGTGCAGTTCATGTTTCCGAAGTGACGGCCATGGAGCACGAAGCGAGTGGTTGGGCCGGCAAGATCGAGGAAGAGTTTCTGGCGCTGATCCCGCCGACGATCTTCTTCTTCGTGGCGCTGCACCTCGTTGCGATCGTTCGCCTGCTGATGGCGAAGCAGACGAACTTCCAGATCACGTCGTCGATGTCGATCGCGATCGCCGCGCTGATACTCGGCAAGGCGGTGTTGATCGCCGACATGCTGCCCTTCATCAACCGTTTTCCGCAGAAACCGTTGATCTACAACGTCGCCTGGAAGACCGCGACCTACCTTGCGGTGGCTGGGCTGGTGCACTACCTGGAGCGTCTGTTCGATTTTTCTCGCCAGGCCGGTGGCGTGGTGGCCAGCAACGAGAAGCTGCTTTCAGAGATGATCTGGCCGCATTTCTGGGCGATCCAGATTTTGCTGTTCGTGCTGATCCTGATGTACTGCACCGCGCGCGAGCTGGTGCGTGTGATCGGCCGCGAGAAGGTGCAGCGCATCTTCTTCGGGCCGATGCCGGCGCCGACCCTCTGAACCGAACGAAACGAGGAAACACAACATGAAACTTCAGTCCGCCATCCGGCCACTCGCTCTCACCGCCGCTCTCATTGCCGGGATGCCCGGCGGCGCAGTCGCGCAGGCACCCGCCACACCGGCCGACCCGTGGCCGCGCACGATCCAGCTTTCCAACGCGACCGTGGTGGTCTTCCAGCCGCAGGTCGAGGCCTGGGACGGCAACCAGATCCAGATTCGCGCGGCCGTCTCCATCAAGCCCACGGGCGCACCGGGCCCCAGTTTCGGCGCGGTGTTCGCCACCGCGCGAACCGAGGTCGATCGCGTGGCGCGCACCGTCGTCTTCAACGATCTGGTCATCACCAAGAGCAACTTCCCGACCCTGCCCGACCAGGGCGCGGCCTACGCCACCGAGCTGAAGGCCAAGCTCGGCGCCGCCTCGCGCACGATCTCGCTCGACCGCGTGGAAGCCTCGCTCAAGGCGGCCGGTGTGAAGGCGCCGAGCTTCCCGGTCTTGAACGACCCGCCGCGCGTGATCGTCAGCAACACGCCGGCGATCCTGGTGCCTATCGACGGTGCGCCGGTCATCAAGCCGCTGGCGGACCAGGCGCGGTTCAAGCGCGTCATCAACACCCGTGCGCTGATTCTGCAAGGCGGGCTCGGCGACAGCTTCTACCTGCACGTGTACGACGGCTGGCTGTCGGCGATCGCGCTCGAAGGGCCGTGGACCCAGGCCGGGCGCACGCCGATCGGCATGGACGACGCGGCGAAGACGCTGGCCGCGAGCGGCATTGTCGACATGCTCACCGGCAACCCGAACGCTGTGCCCAAGCCCTCGCTCGCCAACGGCGTGCCCACCATCTACACCAGCCAGGTGCCGACCGAACTGATCGTGTTCAAGGGCAACCCCAACTTCGTTCCCGTCGCTGGCACCTTGCTGTGGGCCACCAACAGCAGCAGCGATGTCTTCATCGACACGACGACGAACGACTACTTCGTCTTGCTCTCCGGCCGCTGGTTCCGCGCCCTCGGCACCAACGGCCCATGGGCCTTCGTGGCGGCCAACGCCTTGCCGCCGGACTTCGCGCGCATCCCCACCACGTCGCCCGCCGCCGTGGTGCTGGCGGCCGTGGCCGGCACGCCGCAGGCGCAGGAGGCGGTGATCGCCAACTCGATTCCGCAGACGGCGACGGTGCCGCTGGCGAACGGCCCGGCCTTCGTGCCGAGCTTCGACGGCGCGCCGCAGTTCCAGCCGATCCTGGAGACATCGCTGTCGGTGACGACGAATGCCTCGGTGCCGATCATCCGGGTGGACACCGAGAACTTCTACGCCGTCAGCTCGGGCGTGTGGTTCACCGCACCGGCGGTGGCCGGCCCGTGGCGGGTGGCGACGGCCGTGCCGCCTGTCATCTACACCATCCCGCCTTCGTCGGTGGCGCACTTCGTGACCTACGTGCGCATCTACGGCGCGACCCCGCAGGTGGTGTACGTGGGCTACACGCCGGGCTACATGGGCACGGTCGTCGGGCCTTACGGCACGGTGGTCTACGGCACCGGTTACGCGTACTCGCCGTGGGTCGGCTCGGTCTGGTACCCGCCGCCCTACACCTACGGCGTGGCGGCGGTGCCTGTCTACAGCGCCGCACTCGGCTTCACGTATGGCTACGCCACCGGGCTGGCCACTGCGGCCTGGGTGACACCGTACTACGGCGCGTCCTACCACCCCTACGCCTGCTGCGGCAGTGCGACGGCCAGCGTCTATGGCCAGTACGGCAACACGGCGTACTCGGGCACGAAGACGGCCTATGCCGGCGGCGGTGTGGCGGGCGTATCGAGCAGCGGCACGTTCGACAACAAGGCGACCGGCACGACCGGCAACTATTCCACCAACAAGAGCTACAACGCGAACACCGGCGTGGCCAAGCAGACCGGCTCGGTCAGCGGCACCGGTGCGGCGGGCGGCACCGGCAGCGCCACCGCCGGCCGCACCTACAACACCGAGACCGGCCAGCGCACGGCGGGATCGACCGCGTCGGCCAATGCCGCATTTGGGCGTGGCGGCGACAACAGTGCTTGGGCAAAGCATTCCTGATCGGCGATTGACAGCCGAATCACCTCAGCATGCTCAATGGTGCTTTGAGCGGCGGCCTGAACGGCGGTCACGA
>JANOVJ010000203.1:0-11394 GCA_031417295.1 bacterium
TGGCGGCGTCGGCCGGCAAGGGCTCGGCGAGGAAGGCACGGTCGAGCGCCACGTCGATGATCTGGTCGCGCAAGGCCTCGGGCGTGCCCAGGCTCATGAACGCGACCGCCATCTTCTGCAGCTCAGGGATGTTCTTCTCGAGGTAGCGCAGCGCGTCGCGGATCTGCAGAGCGACCAGCCGGCGCAGGCCGGCGCGGTGCTTCGCGGCAGCGACCGCGGGCTCGTCGAAGACTTCGATCTCGACGTGGCTGCTCCTGTCGATCAGCGCTGGAAAGCCGATCAGGGTCTGGTTGCCGCGCTCGATTTCCATCAGCTCCGGCAGTTCGCCGAAGGTCCACGCGGTGTAGCGCGCTGCGGGCGCCTTGGGCGAGGCCGCGATCTTCTCGCCAACCGGTGCTCGCGCGGCCTGCGCGGCGGGCGCTGGCGCCCGCGTGGCGCCTAGCCTCAGGCTGGCCAGCGCCTGGAACGATGACCGTGCCTGATCCCCCAACTCGGCTTTCAGCGCGGCGAGACTGCGGCCCATGCCGAGCTGGCGCCCATGCTCGTCGACGACATGGAAGTTCATTAACAGATGCGGCGCCACTTGCTCGAGCTTGAAGTCGCCGCGCTTCACATCGACCTGGGTTCGCGCGCGCACGCTCACCAGCAGCCCGTCGACCAGGTCGCCCTGCGCAAACACCGCCTCGCTCACGAACGCTTCGGCGTAGTCGGGCAGCGGCACCAGGCGCGAACGCGGGCGCTGGTGCAGGCTCTTCACCAAGGCCAGAACCTTGTCTTTCAGCAGGCCAGGCACCAGCCAGTCGCAACGCTCTTCATTGACCTGGTTGAGCGCATAGATCGGCACCGTGACGGTCACGCCGTCGCGCGCATCGCCGGGTTCGTGCAGGTAGCTCACGGCGCAGTCGAGCCCGCCCAGGCGGACGAGCTTGGGGAAGCTCGCGGTGGTGATGCCGGCCGCTTCGTGACGCATCAGCTCCTCGCGGCTGAGCTGCAGCAGCGTCGGCTGGCGGCGCACTTCATCACGAAACCAGCGCTCCAAGCCGTGACCGCTGCACACATCGGGCGGAACCTGCTGGTCGTAGAAGGCGTGGATCAGTTCGTCATCGACCAGCACGTCCTGGCGGCGCGACTTGTGCTCGAGTTCCTCGACCTGGCGGATCAGCTTCCTGTTGTGCGCCAGGAACGGCAGCTTCGTCTCCCAGCCGTCGCCGACCAGCGCCTCGCGGATGAAGATTTCGCGCGCGGCGGGCAAATCCACCAGGCCGAAGTTCACCCGCTTGTTGGCGTAGACGACGATGCCGTAGAGCGTGGCCCTCTCCAGCGCAATCACCTCGGCGGCCTTCTTCTCCCAATGCGGCTCGAGCAACTGCGTCTTCAGCAGGTGGCCGGCGATGCCGGGAATCCACTGCGGTTCGATGCCCGCGATGCCGCGGCCGTAGAGGCGCGTCGTCTCGACGAGCTCGCCCGACACGATCCAGCGGCCGGGCTTCTTGCTCAGGTGCACGCCGGGGTGGCGCCAGAAACGGATGCCGCGCGCGCCGAGGTACCACTCGTCTTCATCGCTCTTCAGGCCGATGTTGCCAAGCAAGCCGGCCAGCAGCGCGAGGTGGACCTGTTCGTAGGTGGCGGGCAGCGTGTTCAAGCGCCAGCCGTGTTCGGCCACCACGGTGTGGAGTTGCGAATGAATGTCGCGCCATTCGCGAACGCGGCGCACGCTGACGAAGCTGTCGCGCAGGCGCTGCTCTTGCTGGCGGTTGCTGAGTTTGTGTGGGGCGCCTTCAGCGCCGGCTGCGGGTGAAGCGACGAGCGCCCCCACCCCAGCCCTCCCCCGCTGCACGGGAGAGGGAGCCGGCGGCGCCGCGTGGCCGCGCCCTTCCTCGATCCATTTCCAGAGCTTCAGGTAGCCCATGAATTCCGACTTCTCGTCATCGAACTTCTTGTGCTTCTCGTCGGCCTGCTGCTGCGCTTCGAGCGGGCGGTCGCGCACGTCCTGGCCGGTCAGCGCCGAGGCAATGATCAGCACCTCGGCCAGCGACTCGCGGTCGCGGGCTTCAAGGATCATCCGGCCCACCCGCGGGTCCAGCGGCAGGCGCGACAGGGTCTGGCCGATAGCGGTCAGCGCGTTCTGGTCGTCCACGGCGTTCAACTCGCCGAGCAGCGCGTAGCCGTCGGCAATCGCGCGCTTCGGCGGCGGGTCGAGGAAGGGAAAGGCCTCGACCTCGCCGAGGCTGAGCGCCTTCATCCGCAGGATCACGCCGGCCAGCGAGCTGCGCAGGATTTCGGGGTCGGTGAAGCGCGGCCGGGCAACGAAGTCCTTCTCGTCGTAGAGCCGGATGCAGATGCCGTTGGCGACCCGCCCGCAGCGCCCGGCGCGCTGGTTGGCCGAGGCCTGGCTGATAGCCTCGACCTGCAACTGCTCGACCTTGTTGCGGTAGCTGTAGCGCTTGACGCGCGCCTCGCCGCTGTCGATCACGTAGCGGATGCCCGGCACCGTGAGCGAGGTCTCGGCGACGTTGGTTGCGAGGACGATGCGGCGGCCGTTGCCGGCATCGAACACGCGGTCCTGCTCGGCCTGCGAGAGGCGCGCGAACAGCGGCAGGATCTCGACCGGCCCGCCGCGCGCCTGCGCGCTGGCGAGGTGTTTGCGCAGGTGGTCGGCGGCCTCGCGGATCTCGCGTTCGCCGGGCAGGAAGACAAGGATGTCGCCGCCGCCGATGCCGTGCCACAACTCGTCCACCGCGTCGGCGATCGCGTTGTTGAGATCGTAGTCACGCTTCTCTTCGAAAGGCCGCCAGCGCTGCTCGACCGGGAACATGCGCCCCGAGACCTGGATCACTGGCGCCGTCCCGTCCTTGCCCGCGAAGTGCTTCGCAAAACGGTCAGCGTCGATCGTGGCCGAGGTGACGATCACCTTCAGGTCGGGCCGCCGCGGCAGCAACTGTCGCAGGTAGCCGAGCAGGAAGTCGATGTTCAGGCTGCGCTCATGCGCCTCGTCGATGATCAGCGTGTCGTAGGCTCGCAGCAGCGGGTCGCTCTGCGTTTCGGCGAGCAGGATGCCGTCGGTCATCAGCTTGACGCTCGCGCCGGGAGTCAGCCGGTCCTGGAAGCGCACCTTGTAGCCGACGATGTCGCCCAGCGGTGAGTTCAGCTCCTGCGCGATGCGCTTGGCCACGCTGGATGCCGCGATGCGGCGTGGCTGGGTGTGGCCGATCAGCTTGCCCGTGTTCGCCTTGCCGCGGCCCAGCGCGAGGCAGAGCTTGGGCAGTTGCGTCGTCTTGCCCGAACCTGTCTCGCCGCAGACGATGACGACTTGATGCTTCTGCAACGCCTGCGCGATCTCTTCGCGACGCGCCGAGACCGGCAGCGATTCGGGGAAGGTGATCGGCGGCAGTGACGGCGTTGTCGGCGTCGGCGCGGGCATGCGAATGGGCGTGTTCAAGAGGCCCGGATTATCGGCGAGCGCACTTCGGGACCGTCGGGCGTCATACGTGAGTCACCGCTGCACTGCTGCGCACTGCGCTACCGCGAGGCCATCCCCATGAAGTTGACTGCCGTTTTCCAGAAGGTCGATGAGGGCTACATCGCCTTCGTCGAGGAGCTGCCAGGCGCGAATACCCAAGGCGATACGCTCGACGAGGCCCGCGCGAACCTGATGGAGGTCGTGGAACTTGTACTCGAAGCGAACCGGACCCTGGCAGAAGAGGCGCTTCAGGGCAAGGATGTCATCCGTGAATCCTTGACCCTTGCCTTCGGATGAAGCGGGTCGATCTCGTTCGCTACCTCGAGATCCACGGCTGCTCGCTGCTGCGCGAAGGCGGTCGCCACTCTGTCTTCGTGAATCGCACGGCGGGCAAAGCGTCGGCGCTACCTCGCCACCGCGAGATCAACGACGATCTAGCGCGCAAGACTTGCAAGGATCTCGAGTTGCCGCCGCCGACGTGACGGCGAATCTGCCGACGGTGCGGACTGCGCTTCGCTTTGAATGCCAAAGCCGGCCACGCGGGCCGGCTCGCTGTCGGAAACGGTGCTTCGGCGCAGAGCGACGCCCCGGCGCTCAGCGTCGACGCTGGCGCCTCACGAGCGCCAGGCCGGCCAGGCCGGCGAGCATCAGGGCGTAGGTCTGGGGTTCGGGGACCGCGCGGACCGACACGTTGTCGAGACCGACGTCATAACCAGCGCCATTGCTGCCCTGTCCGGGGTTCTGCGTAAAGCGCACGGTGACGCTGGACGACGTGGCGACGAAGTCGTAGGTCTGCAGGCTCCAGGTGCGCCAATAGGCTGTCGAGTCCGGCGCGTAGAAATCTGCCGCCGCCGTATTCGAGCCGCTGGCGAACGACACGGTGACGCCGGATTGCGCGCCGACGGCGTCGCTTCTCTCCGTCGCGATCGCAAACGACAGCGTGTAGCGACCGCCGGGGTTGAAGCCCGCGATCGCCTGCTCGATGTAGTTGGTACCGCCGACTCCGTAGTAGCCCGGGACGAAGAATTGCTCGCCGTAGGGCGTGCTCGCGCCGTAGGCGTTGTCGATCAGGTAGGGATAGCTGGTTGAGTCGACGTCGCCGACCGTCCAGCCGGTGACTGCCGTGACGGCCAGGGCGGTCTCTACCGGATCGACCTCGAAACTGCCGTTGGACACGGTCGGCGCGGCCTGCCCAAGTCCGGCGGCGGCGAGCAGGGCGGCAATCGAACTGGTCCTTGCAAGCGTGTTCATGACTTGGGGCTCCTCGATGTTGCGGCGCCGCCGGCGCGGCAGCGCACATCGACGAGTTATTGCCACGCCGCCGGCGCTGTCAACTACTCATCTCGGGGGGTCAGGCCGGCGCCGAGCCGGCCAGTGGCAGCGTTCATCCCGCCCTTGCGTTGCAGGCGGTTCGGGCTGCGTTCGCCAGGGTGCCCGCGAATCGATGCGGCACAATCCCGCCACCCCGCACGCCGCCGCCATGAGCCTCGTCTTCCCCCACACCTTCGTGCCCTGGTTCCGCGCCGTCGCGCCATATGTGCACGCCTACCGTGGCAAGACCTTCGTGGTCGCCATCGCGGGCGAGTTGATCGCCGCCGGCAAGCTCAACCTTTTCGTGCAGGACATGGCGATCCTGCACGCGATGGGCATCAAGCTGGTGCTCGTGCATGGCTTTCGGCCGCAGGTGAACGAACAACTTCTTGCCAAGGGCCACGTGTCGAAGTTCAGCCACGGCCGGCGCATCACCGACCCGATCGCGCTCGATTGCGCGCAAGAGGCCGCCGGCCAGCTTCGCTTCGAGATCGAGGCCGCCTTCTCGCAGGGCCTGCCGAACACGCCGATGGCCAACGCGACCGTGCGCGTGGTGTCGGGCAACTTCCTCACAGCGCGCCCGGTCGGCATCGTCGACGGCATCGATTTCCAGCAGAGCGGCCTGGTGCGCAAGGTCGATTCGCCCGCCATCCGCCGGGCGATCGACATCGGCGCGGTGGTGTTGCTGTCGCCGTTCGGTTTTTCGCCCACCGGCGAGGCGTTCAACCTGTCGATGGAAGACGTGGCCACCGGCACCGCCATCGCACTGCAGGCCGACAAGCTGATGTTCCTGACCGAGGTGCCGGGCATTCGCGAAGACCGCGACGACCCGGCGAGCGCGATCGACACCGAACTCGCGCTGGCCGAGGCCGAACGCCTTCTTGCGTCGTTGCCGAACCCGACCCAGCCGACCGACACCGCGTTCTACCTGCAACACTGCGTGAAGGCCTGCCGCGGCGGCGTGGAGCGCTCGCACATCCTGCCGTTCGCGGTGGACGGCGCGCTGCTGATGGAGGTGTACACGCACGACGGCATCGGCACGATGGTGGTCGACGAGAAGCTGGAGAGCCTGCGCGAAGCAACGGCCGACGATATTGGCGGCATCCTGCAGCTGATCGAGCCCTTCGAATTGGACGGCACGCTTGTGAAGCGTGACCGGACCGAGATCGAACGCGATATCGATCACTACACCGTGATCGAGCACGACGGCGTGATCTTTTGGTGTGCAGCGCTGTACCCCTATCCCGAAGCGCACACCGCCGAGATGGCAGCACTCACGGTGTCGCCGCAGGTTCAATCTCAGGGCGACGGTGAGCGGATGTTGAAGCGCGTCGAGCAGCGCGCCCGCGCCATGGGGCTGGAAAGCATTTTCGTGCTGACGACGCGCACCATGCACTGGTTTATCAAGCGCGGCTTTCAACAGGTTGACCCCGACTGGCTGCCCGACGCACGCAAACGCAAGTACAACTGGGACCGGCGCTCGCAGGTGTTGTTGAAGAAACTCTGAGCCCGCACGTCCTCCCCGCCCATCCTCCCCGCCCATTTGATACCCGACCCAGGAGTTCCTCGATGCCCCGCACCATCCAATGTCTGCACTTGAAGAAAGAAGCCGAAGGCCTCGATTTCCAGCCTTATCCGGGCGAACTCGGCAAGAAGATATACGCCGGCATCAGCAAGGAAGCCTGGCAGCTCTGGATGAAGCACCAGACCATGCTGGTCAATGAAAACCGCCTCAATCTGGCCGACCAGCGGGCACGACAGTATCTGGCGCGGCAGATGGAACTGTTTTTCTTTGGCGAAGGCGCGGAGCAACCGGCGGGGTATGTACCACCCAGCACATGACTTACAATGCAGCGCCCGGCTGATTAATCGGCCGGATCGTCGCCCGGCTTTTCCGGGCCTCAGCCGCTGCACCGAGGATGAATATCATGAGTACGTTGAAAGATCTGCTGGCCCAGAGGGCCGCCATTGAAAAGCAAATCGAAGAAGCCGCGCGTAGCGAACGCTCTGACGCGGTTGCCAAGGTCAAATCCTTGATGGCAGAACATGGCCTGAGTATTTCTGACTTGAGCGCCCGCGGCGTGGCCAGGGGTGCGCCACGCAACGGCCCGAAAGTGGCCGCCAAATACCACAACGCCGTTACCGGAGATTCCTGGAGCGGCCGTGGCTTGCGCCCGAACTGGTTGAAAGCTGCGCTGGCCTCGGGCAAGAAGCTCGAGGACTTTTCGGTCTGACACGACGACCCCAAGCTCACCGCGTTCGCGGCCCCGGGAGGCGCTCATCCGGCTTGGGGCGGCCTGGTGCTGCTTGGCCGCTGTCGCCATTGCTGAAAGCCGCCTCCGGGTGGCTTTTTTCTTGTGGCGAGGCCTTGCGCAAGGCCGTGCAGCCGCCACAGCACCTGCCGCCCGCTGCAACCGCCAGCGGTAGACTGACCGGGTGATTCCGCCCAGCTTCCTGCATGATCTTCTTGCCCGCGCCGACATCGTCGAGCTCGTCGGCCGCTACGTCCAACTGAAGAAGGCCGGCGCCACCCACAAGGGCCTGTGCCCCTTCCATGGCGAGAAGTCGCCCAGCTTCACCGTCAGCGCCTCGCGCCAGACCTATCACTGCTTCGGCTGCGGCGTGCATGGCAATGCGATCGGCTTCCTGATGGAGCATTCCGGGCTGAGCTTTGTCGATGCGGTGCGCGACCTGGCGCAGCAAAACGGCATGCAGGTACCCGAGGATGAAGCCACGCCCGAGGAACGCGAGCGCGCGTCGCAACTGAAACAGAAGCAGGCCACGCTGTCCGACGTGCTGGCCCGCGCAGCCGAGCATTACCGCAAGCAGCTCAAGGCCAGCCCGCGCGCGGTGGACTACCTGAAGGCGCGTGGCTTGAGCGGTGAGGTGGCCGCGGAGTTCGGCCTGGGCTATGCGCCCGAGGGCTGGCGCGGCCTGGCCAGCGTCTTCCCGCGTTACGACGACCCCTTGCTTGACGAAAGCGGGCTCGTGATCGCGCACGCGGCTGGCACTCCGGCAGTCCTTGCCCGCGCAGGCGGGCTTGGCGCCGCGGCCTACATTTCCCCCGGAGGAGAGGAGGCGGATCAGCAGGGCCCGCCTGCGCGAGGCCTGCCCGCCGGAGCGCCCACCGGCTTGCAAGCCGATGCGCCGGCCGACGGCCCCGTCGGCCGAGGGGCAGCATCCAGCAAGCGCTACGACCGCTTCCGCGACCGGATCATGTTTCCGATCCGTTCGGTGCAGGGAGATGTCATCGGCTTCGGTGGCCGGGTGCTCGACAAGGGCGAGCCGAAGTACCTGAACTCGCCCGAGACGCCCGTGTTCGTCAAGGGCCGAGAGCTGTACGGCCTGCACGAAGCCCGCGCCGGGCTGCGCAAGAAGGGCTTTGCGCTCGTGGTCGAGGGCTACATGGACGTGGTGGCACTGGCCCAGCTCGGGTTCCCGAACGCCGTCGCGACGCTCGGCACGGCGTGCACGGCCGAGCACGTGCAGAAGCTCTTTCGCTTCACCGATTCGGTGGTGTTCAGCTTCGACGGCGACGCCGCCGGGCGCCGCGCCGCCGGGCGGGCACTGGAGGCGGCCTTGCCCCATGCAGGCGACACCCGCACGGTGCGCTTCTTGTTCCTGCCGCCCGAGCACGACCCCGATTCATTCGTCCGCGAGCATGGCGCCGAGGCCTTCGAGCGCTGCATCGCCCAGGCCGTGCCGTTGTCGCGCCAGCTCGTCGAGGCCGCGCGCGAAGGCTGCGATACGGCCACTGCCGAGGGCCGGGCGCGCTTGCTGGCCCATGCGCGGCCGTTGTGGAACGCCCTGCCCGATGGCGCGCTGAAACGCCAGTTGCTCGGCGAGCTGGCACAGGCCGCGCAGTTGCCGAGTACCGACCTCTCGGACCTGTGGCAACTGAGCGCCAAGCCCCGCAGCGGCTCCGCCGAAGCCCCGCGCACGCCCAGGGCCGCGCCGCGCCGCGCTGTCGCGCGCGTGCGGAGCGCGCCGGCCAGCCCAGCCGATCACGCGATCCGGATGCTGCTCTTGCACGGCGATTGGTGGGACGCGCTCGACCCCGGCGACCACGAGCTGCTGCACGCGCTGCCGGCACCGCACGGCGAGGTCTGCGCCTGGCTTGAGCGGCACCTGAGCGACCACGGCCCGACGCCATGGTCGGCGCTGGCCGCCGCGCTCGCCGGCTCGGAACACGCCGAGGTCGCAGCCCGGCTCGTGAACGCCGATGCGCTGGAGGACGAAATGGTGTTCCGCGACCTGCGCCACGTGGTCGACAGCATGTGGATCAAGCGTCTCGCCGCCGAGCAAACCCGGCTGAGCGAGGCCGCCGCCAGCGACCCGGTGGCGCGGGCTCGCTATCGCGAGGTGGATGGTGAGCTGCGCCGCCGCCGCAGCAGCCAAGGCCAGAGCGAGGCCGCCGAGGCCGGCTCGCGGGCGGCCGCGGGCACGCCACTTTGACGAAGCGTCACTCATAGACGATAATCAAGGGTTTTAGGCAAGAGTGACAGCAGCACCTCCGGGCCCCGGCCACCCTCTGACCCAGGGTCCCCCAAAGAAGGCCACCCATCACCCGCAAGGGCTGCACCTGACGGAATGTTCACCCGAACTTGCCCAAAAGCCGCTGGATTCGTGGGCGAAACTGCGCCCGCGGTAAAACGGCACGTGCACGAGGCAACCGAATCGAGCAGGGCATCAACGTTGCCGGCCAGCCCCGCGATCCTTCGCGGGCCGGGCCGGTGGCGCGACCCCGTTCCGTTCCTTGCCGCTTGCGCGGCACGATCCGTTGCCCGTCAGGTCACGACACCAGGCCCCGAGCCGTCCACCCTCCAAGGATTTGCATGACTGCGAAGAAGATCGTTGCCCCCGTCAAGGCCGCCGAACCCGATCTGAAGAAAAAGCTCGCCACGACCGCTGCTAAAACAGCGGTCGCTGCGCACGCCCTGGCCAAGCCCGCCGTGAAGCCGGCGCCAAAGCCGCTTGCCAAGGCGGCCGCGAAGCCGCTGGCAAAGGCGGACCCCAAGGCCAAGGCCGGCGCCAAGACCAAGGCTGACGCGGGCAAGCCGCGCGAGGTCGCCGAGGAAGATTTCTCCGATGTCGAAGCCGAGTTCGGCGGTGAACCCGAGGCCGAAGTTGCGGCCGACGGCGACAACAAGGTCAAGGCCAAGCCGCTGCGGATGAAGGTCTCGCGGGCCAAGGAACGCGCGCTGATGCGCGAGTTCGGGCTCGACGAGACGGCGCTCACGGAAGAAGAAGTCGCCAAGCGCCGCCACGAGCTGAAGACGCTCATCAAGATGGGCAAGACGCGCGGCTTCCTGACGCACCAGGAAATCAACGACCACTTGCCCGAAAAGCTGGTCGACAACGAAATCCTCGAAGCCATCGTGTCGATGTTGAACGACATGGGTATCGCGGTCTACGAACAGGCGCCCGATGCGGCGACGCTGCTGATTGCCGGTGGCGGCACCGCCACCGCGACCGAAGAGGAAGCCGAGGAAGCGGCCGAGGCCGCGCTCTCCACGGTTGACTCCGAGTTCGGCCGCACGACCGACCCGGTGCGGATGTACATGCGCGAGATGGGCACCGTCGAGCTGCTCACGCGCGAGGGCGAGATCGAGATCGCCAAGCGCATCGAAGGCGGCCTGCAGGCCATGATGCTGGCCATCAGCGCCTCGCCGACCACGATCGCCGAGCTGCTGAGCTACGCCGACCGCATTGCCGATGGCAAGATGCAGATCTCCGAAGTCGTCGACGGTTTCGTGCTCGCCGACGAGGCCGACGACTACGTGGCCGAGGAAGACGTCGACTTCTTCGACGAAGACGATGACGACGACGGCCAGGGCGGCAGCAAGGCGCTGACCAAGAAGCTCGCCGAGCTGAAGACCGCGGCGATGGTCAAGCTCGACGCGCTGCGCATCAACTTCGACAAGATGCGCAAGGCGTTCGAGAAAGAAGGCTACCAGTCGCCGCCGTACCTGAAGGCGCAGCACGCCATCAGCACCGAGCTGATGACGATCCGCTTCACCGTGAAGACGATCGAGAAGCTGTGCGGCATCCTGCGCTCGCAGGTCGACGACGTGCGCCGCTACGAGCGCGAGCTGCGCAAGATCATGGTCGACAAGTGCGGCATGCCGCAGGAGTACTTCGTCAAGCACTTCCCGCCCAACATCCTGAATCTGAAGTGGGCCGAAAAGGAAGTGGCGTCGGGCAAGGCCTATAGCGCGATCCTGGCGCGCAACCTGCCGCCGGTGCAGGAATTGCAGAAGAAGCTGACCGACCAGCAGGCCAAGGCCGTGGTCCCGCTGGAAGACCTGAAGAAGATCAACAAGCGCATGAACGAGGGCGAGAAGGCCTCGCGCGACGCGAAGAAGGAAATGATCGAGGCCAACTTGCGCCTCGTGATCTCGATCGCGAAGAAGTACACCAACCGCGGCCTGCAGTTCCTCGACCTGATTCAAGAGGGCAACATCGGCCTGATGAAAGCGGTCGACAAGTTCGAATACCGCCGCGGCTACAAGTTCTCGACCTACGCCACGTGGTGGATCCGCCAGGCCATCACACGCTCGATCGCCGACCAGGCGCGCACGATCCGCATCCCGGTGCACATGATCGAGACGATCAACAAGATG
>JANOVJ010000204.1:0-4835 GCA_031417295.1 bacterium
ATCAGCTGCAGGCCGACCGGCATGTGGCCCGCGCCGAAGCCGGCCGGCAGGCTCATGCCCGGCAGCCCCGCCAGGCTGGCGGGCAGCGTGAAGATGTCGGCGAGGTAGTTCGCGACCGGGTCGTCGCTCTTGTCGCCGAGCCTCCATGCGACCGTGGGCGCCACCGGCCCTGCGATCACGTCGCACTGGCGGAAGCAGGCCTGGAAGTCGTCGGCGATCATGCGGCGCAGCTTTTGCGCCTGCAGGTAGTAGGCGTCGTAGTAGCCGTGGCTCAGCACGTAGGTGCCGATCATGATGCGCCGTTTCACCTCGGCGCCAAAGCCTTCGGCGCGGCTCTTCTTGTACATGTCCATCAGGTCGCCGTACTGGGCGGCGCGGTGGCCGAAGCGCACGCCGTCGAAGCGGCTCAGGTTCGAGCTCGCCTCGGCCGGCGCGATGATGTAGTAGACCGGGATCGAGAGTTCGGTGCGCGGCAGGCTCACGTCGATCAGCGTGGCGCCGAGTTGCTCGAACTGCCGCAGCGCCGCGCGCACGGCGCCATCGACATCCGCCGCGAGAGCGGCCGGAAAAAACTCTTTCGGCAGCCCGATGCGCAGGCCCTTCAGCGGTTGCGGCGCGGTCGCGCCAGCGCGCGTGGCCGACAGCGCAGCGTGAAAGTCTTGCGGCGGGCGTTGCGCGCTCGTCGCGTCGCGCGCGTCGAAGCCGCTCATCGCCGAAAGCAGCAGCGCGCAGTCCTCGGCGCTGCGCGCCAGCGGGCCGGCCTGGTCGAGGCTGGAGGCGAAGGCGATCATGCCGTAGCGCGAACACACGCCGTAGGTCGGCTTGATGCCGGTCACGCCGCTGAAACTGGCCGGCTGGCGGATCGAGCCGCCGGTGTCGGTGCCGGTGGCGGCGGGCAGCAGGCGCGCCGCCACCGCGGCGGCGGAACCGCCCGACGAACCGCCCGGCACCCGGCTCAAGTCCCACGGGTTGCGCACCGGCGCAAAGGCCGAGTTCTCGTTCGACGAGCCCATCGCGAACTCGTCGCAGTTCAGCTTGCCGAGGGTGACCATGCCCGCCCCCGGCGCCCGCCCGGGTTCGCCCGAGCCCAGGCGCGCAACGACGGTCGCGTCGAACGGGCTGCGGTAGCCGGCGAGCATCTTCGAGCCGGCGGTGGTGGGCAGCGCCTCGGTGACGAAGATGTCCTTGTGCGCCAGCGGCACGCCGAGCAGTGCACCGCGTTCGCCCGCGCTGCGGCGCGCATCGGCTGCCTGGGCCTGCGCCAGCGCCACCGCCTCATCGACGCACAGGAAGGCACCGAGGTGTTGGTTCGTTGCAAGCCGCGCAAGCAGTTGTGTCGTGATTTCGACGCTGGACGCGCCGCCCGCGTCGAGCAAACGGCCCAATCCGGCGACGCCCAGTGAATGCAGCGAATCACTCATTCGACGACGCGAGGAACCAGATACAACCCATCCGCCACCATCGGCGCGCTGCGCTGGTTGGCCTCGCGGTGATCGACTTCCGTCACCACGTCGTCGCGCAGCCGCAGCGGCATTTCCTGTACCGCGGCCAGCGGCGTGTACAGCGGCTCGACGCCGCGCGTATCGACCGCGCTCATCTGCTCGACGATGGAGAAGAAGCCGTTCAGCTGGGTCAGCATGGCCGACCGCTCCGCCGGCTGCAACTCCAGCCGCGCCAGGTGGGCGATGCGGCTCACGTCTTCAGGACTCAGGGGCATGGAAATGCGGCTTGAAAATAGCGGTACATCGGGGTTCGAGCAGCACCCGAACCCGGTGTGGCCGGAGGGGCTTGAGGTATTATCCCCGGTTATCCGCAGCCCCCGTCGGTGCAGGCAAAACGCCGCCTCAAGCCCGTTAGCGAAGCGCCTCCAAGCTGCCCAAGAAACGCCCCAAGCCCCGCCGACGGAAACGGCCCCGACACCGGTACGCCGGTGGCCCACAGGGCCATGAAGCCGGCCCACCTCAGCCCTCATTCCCAAGATCTGCGTCCCGCGGTCCTCACGCCACGCCCCTGCCCTGACCGCCGCCCGACGCCACCCGCACACACCATGTTCGCCTCATTGCGCCGCTATTTCTCGACCGACCTGGCCATCGACCTGGGCACCGCCAACACGCTGATCTATGTGCGCGGCAAAGGTATCGTGCTCGACGAGCCCTCGGTTGTCGCGATCCGCCATGAGGGCGGCCCCCACGGCAAGAAAACCATCCAGGCCGTCGGCAAGGAAGCCAAGGCGATGCTCGGCAAGGTGCCGGGCAACATCGAAGCCATCCGCCCGATGAAAGACGGCGTGATCGCCGACTTCACCGTCACCGAGCAGATGCTCAAGCAGTTCATCAAGATGGTGCACCCGCGCTCGGTGCTGCGGCCGAGCCCGCGCATCATCATCTGCGTGCCTTGCGGCTCGACCCAGGTCGAGCGGCGCGCGATCCGCGAATCGGCGCTCGGTGCCGGGGCGAGCGACGTGTACCTGATCGAAGAACCGATGGCCGCCGCGATCGGCGCCGGCCTGCCCGTCAGCGAGGCCAGCGGCTCGATGGTCGTGGACATCGGCGGCGGCACGACCGAAGTCGGCGTCATCAGCCTCGGCGGCATGGTCTACAAGGGCAGCGTGCGTGTCGGCGGCGACAAGTTCGACGAAGCCATCATCAACTACATCCGCCGCAACTACGGCATGCTGATCGGCGAGCCGACGGCCGAGATGATCAAGAAGAGCATCGGCAGCGCCTTCCCCGGCTCCGAAGTGAAAGAGATCGAGGTCAAGGGCCGCAACCTCTCCGAGGGCGTGCCGCGCAGCTTCACGATCAGCAGCAACGAGATTCTCGAAGCGCTGACCGACCCGCTGAACCAGATCGTCTCCAGCGTCAAGAACGCGCTCGAACAGACCCCGCCCGAACTCGGCGCCGACATCGCCGAGCGCGGCATGATGCTCACCGGCGGCGGCGCGCTGCTGCGCGACCTCGACCGCCTGCTGGCCGAGGAAACCGGCCTGCCTGTGCTGGTGGCCGAAGACCCGCTGACCTGCGTCGTGCGCGGTTGCGGCATGGCGCTCGAACGGATGGAGCGCCTGCACAGCATCTTCACCTCGGAGTGAATGACCGCCCCAAGATGCCCGCGGCAGCGTCGCCTCGCTCGCGGGCCGGGGGGAGACCAACGCTGCTGGGGCGGCCCGGCAAGGGTTGAGACCCGCCGCCCGCCCATCACCACGCCACTCACCTGAACCCGCGGAACCATGGCCCTAGGCAGCTTTGAGCGCGCGCCGCCGCCCTTCTTCCGCCAGGGCCCGTCGGCGCTCAGCAAGATGATGTTCTTCTCGGCACTGGCGCTGCTGCTGATGGTGGCCGACACCCGCTTCAAGCTCACCGCGCCCTTGCGCGCCACGGTGGCCACGGTGCTGCTGCCGATCGAGCGCGTGCTGATGGTGCCGGTGGCCGTGTGGGAACGCGGGCGCGACTACTTCACCGGCCTGCAAGGCGCGCTGCGGCGCGAAGAGGCAGCGCGCACCGAGCTCGCGCTGCAGGCCGAGCGCGTCGCCCGGATCGAGCCGCTGGCGCAGGAAAACGCACGCCTGCGCGGCCTGCTCGAGCTGCGCCCGGCACTCGGCGTGCGCGCGCTGGCGGCCGAGGTGTTGTACGAGGCGTCCGACCCGTATTCGCGCAAGGTCGTGATCGACCGCGGCGGCGCCAGCGGGGTGCTGCTCGGCTCGCCCGTCATCAACGAACTCGGTGTGCTCGGGCAAGTGACCCGCGTCTACCCGCTCAACGCCGAGGTGACCCTGCTCACCGACAAGGACGCCGCGATTCCGGTGCTCAACGTGCGCACCCAGGTGCGCAGCGCGGCCTTCGGCCTGCCCGGCGGGGCCGGCATGGAACTGCGCTTCATGGCCGGCAACGCCGACGTGCAGGTGGGCGACCTGCTCACCACCTCGGGCGTTGACGGCATCTACCCGCCCGGGCTGCCGGTGGCGCGGGTGAGCCAGGTCGATCGGCGCGTCGAGACCAGTTTTGCGCGGATCGCACTGCAGCCCGTGGCCTCGCCCGACGGCGTGCGCCAGGTGCTGGTGCTCGAGCCGATCGGGCTGCAACTGCCACCGCGGCCCGAGCCGGCGGCGAGCGCGGTCTCGGCCACGCCGCCGCGCAAGGTGATGGGGCCGCGATGAGGCGCTGCCGGCCATGATGCCCAAGAGCGCAGACCAGCTGCTGCTGCCGGTCAACCCGCTGTTCGTCTGGGGCACGCTGCTGGCCGCACTCGCCTTCAACCTGGTGCCGCTCGGGCGCCAGCCGGCCATGCCCGACCTGCTGGCGCTGGCGCTGGTGTTCTGGAACGTGCACCAGCCGCGGCGCATCGGCGTCGGCGTGGCGTTCGCGTTCGGGCTGCTGATGGACGTGCACGACGGCGCGATGCTCGGCCAGCATGCGCTGGCCTACACGCTGCTGAGCTTCTTTGCGGTCGCGATCCACCGCCGGCTGCTCTGGTTCACGGTGCCCTCGCAGGCACTGCAGATCCTGCCGCTCTTCTTTGCCGCACACGCCGTGTCGCTGCTGGTGCGGATGTTGGCCGGCGGCATGTTCCCGGGCTGGGAACTCCTGCTTGCGCCGGTGTTCGAATCGCTGCTCTGGCCGCTCGCCTGCTGGCTGCTGCTGGCGCCGCAACGCCGCCCGCCCGACCCCGACCAGAACCGGCCCTTATGACGACCCCAAGACGCCTGCGGCGTGCCTGGCAGGCCGCGCCGGGCCAGAGGCCCGCCCCTTCGCCAGGCACAAGCAGCCCGCTGGGGCTGCTTGAGTCCGGGCTCAGCCTCCCAAGGGGATCTCGGGCCGCTCGGGGGCGGCCCGGCG
>JANOVJ010000205.1:0-1903 GCA_031417295.1 bacterium
CTTCTTCGACGCACGAGCAGGCGGCAAGGCGGCTTCGCGCAGGATGCGGTCGTGCTTCTCAGCCAGTGCCCGGCCCACCGCTGCCTTCTCGTCCTCGATCGAGAAGGCCTTCTGGCCTGGCCGCTTCAGGATGCCGAACAATGAGGAGACGGAATTCTTCAGCGGCCGGACGCTTACACTGCCGTCCGGCTGCAGCGAAAAATCCAGCTTGGCGCCCGAGCTGAGGTTCAGCGCGTCACGGATCTCCTTGGGCAGCGTGACCTGGCCTTTGCTGGTAAGGGTGGCAAGCATGATGGCTCCGATGACGTGAATTCCTTGCCGATTCTACTCGGTAAGGAATATCTGCCATCGTCCTGGCGTCCTACATCAACAGATGCTCACCCGCGTTGTCGCCGCCCAGGATCACGTAGTTCACCTTGCGCACGTCCATCAGAGTCGTGCCGCCGGCGTAGGAGATCGAGCTCTGCACGTCCTCGCGCATCTCGCGCAGCGTGTCGGCGAGCCGGCCCTTGATCGGCTCCAGGATGCGCTTGCCCTCGACGTGCTTGTACTCGCCCTTGTTGAAGTCGGAGGCCGAGCCGTAGTACTCCTTGAACAGCTTGCCGCCTTCCTCGACCGTCTTCCCGGGCGACTCTTCATGGCCGGCGAACAGCGAGCCGATCATCACCATCGCCGCGCCGAAGCGCACGCTCTTGGCGATGTCGCCATGGTCGCGGATGCCGCCATCGGCAATGATCGGCTTGGTCGCGACGCGGGCACACCACTTCAGCGCGCTCAATTGCCAGCCGCCGGTGCCGAAGCCCGTTTTCAGCTTGGTGATGCAGACCTTGCCCGGCCCGACGCCCACCTTGGTCGCATCGGCGCCCCAGTTCTCGAGGTCGATCACCGCTTCCGGCGTGGCCACATTGCCGGCAATCACGAAGCTCGACGGCAGCTTCTGCTTGATGTGCTCGATCATCTTGCGCACGCTCTCGGCGTGGCCATGGGCGATGTCGATCGTGATGTAGTCGGCGCCCACGCCCTCGGCGGCCAGCCGGTCAATGATTTCATAGTCGGGCTGCTTCACGCCCGAACTGATCGAGACGAACAGGCCCTTGTCGCGCATCCGCTTGGCGTAAGCCACGTTGTCGAGGTCGAAGCGGTGCATCACGTAAAAGTAGCCGTTGGCCGCCAGCCACTCGCTGATGGGCTCGTCGATCACGGTCTTCATGTTCGCCGGCACCACCGGCAGCTTGAAGCTGCGCCCGCCGAACTCGGCCGAGGCGTCGCATTCGCTGCGGCTCTCGACGCGGCACTTGCGCGGCAACAGCAAGACGTTGTCGTAGTCGAAGATTTCCATGGCAAGGCTCCGTTAAGTGGATGAAGAGCACTTGACCTGGGCCCGGCCTGCCGGCTGAACACCGCGCGCGGGCGCGGGAGCCGGAAACAAAAACCGGGCGCCAAAAATTTGGGCCCGGTGGCGAATTCTACGCGCCCCGCTGCGCCTTCAGGGCCGTGGCGGCCGGGACCGTCGCACCAGTGCGGCGGCGTTTGAGACCGCTACGCCGGTGCAGCGCATCCGCCTCGGGGCGCGGGCGCCAGCGCGATCACCTGCCCCGGCGCGCGCTCGACCCAGCCCACCGCGCCGAGCCGCCCCGTGTTCGCACCCTGCGGCACGCGCAGCGCGAGCAGGTGCTCGGTGACGGGGCGGCTGCCGTCCAGCGGCAGCGGGCCGGCCAGCACACGCACCAGCCGGCGCTCGACCGGCGTGCTTTCTTCGCCCGCTGCCACGTTCTCGACCAGCGCCAGGTAATAAACTGTGGCTCGGGCTTCCAAACAGGAAGGTTTCCCGTTCCGTCAGCCGATGCAGCGTTTGTCCAGACGGCTGAATTTCATGCACATTCGAGGAGAAGCAAATGAAGAC
>JANOVJ010000206.1:0-3624 GCA_031417295.1 bacterium
TACTGACCACGCAGGTCAGCCCCCACGCCCGCCGCGCCGTGAAAGAGGCCGACTGGGCGCGCCGCATCATGCACGCCGCGGCCAGCCACCGCATGTTGCCCAAGGGCATTGGCGACGCGCTGATGACGGTGCATGCCAAGCACCCGTTTCCCGACACGCCCGAAGAAATCGCCGCGACCGCCGCGCTGGTGCGCGACCCGAACTTTCGGGTGCAGGTGTCGGCCAGCGGCGTGCATGTGTACAACCGCGACGGGCTGCGCCTGGGGCAGGGCTCCTTCGAGCTATGGCCGCAACTCGGGCTCGAGGGCGACGCCGCCCATGCGTTCTACATGGGTGTGGAATTGGCCCACGCCGAGATCGCCCACAAGCTGGGCAAGCGCTACGTGCAAGACCAGCCGCTGGACTGGGGCTGCGCCGTCGATCGCGCGGCGCAAGACCTCGATGCGTGGTGCGCGCCCGGCACGACCCTGGCGCCACGCAAGACGACCGAAGAACCCTTCCGATGAACGACGTGATCTTCGAGACCGTGGTCACCACCGTCGCCGCCGACGGCAAGCCCCATGTCGCGCCGATGGGCGTGCGCTACCGGGGCGGGCAGGTCGTGCTGATGCCATTCAAGCCATCGACCACACACGACAACATCATCGCGACCGGATGTGCCGTCCTGAACATCCTGGTCGATACCCGCGTCTTCGCCGGCTGCGTGACCGGCCGCCGTGACTGGCCAGCGCTGCCGGCCGAGAAGATCGAGTGCGTTCGCCTGGCCGTCGCCCTGAGCCACGTCGAACTGCGGCTTGCAGAGTGCATCGACGACGCGCAGCGCCCGATACTGCACATGGCGCGCGTGCATGAAGTGACGCACGCGCCTTTCGCCGGCTTCAACCGCGCGCAGGCCGCCGTGCTCGAAGGCGCGGTGCTGGTGAGCCGGCTGCACATGCTGCCACCGCAGAAGGTCGACAGCGAAATGGCCTACCTGCAGATCGCGATCGACAAGACGGCCGGCCCGGAAGAGCATGAAGCCTGGGGCTGGCTGCTAGAGGCGGTGCGGCGCCACCGCGCCAAGCCTGAAACCGTTGCGAACGGACCTTCGAGATGAAGCTTCTCGTCAGCGTTCGCAGTGTCGAAGAAGCCCTGCTGGCGGCCGAGGGCGGCGCCGACTTCATCGACCTGAAGGAGCCGGGCGCCGGTGCCCTCGGCGGCCAGCCGGTGGCGACCATCCGGTCGATCGTCGAGGCGCTAAAAAGGCATGGCAGTGGCTTGCCCGTCAGCGCCACGATTGGCGATCTGCCGATGCACGCGCTGGACCGCATCGCGGCCTGCGTCGAGGCGGTCGCTGCGTGCAGCGTCGACTATGTGAAGGTCGGCATCGAGCGCGGGCCGCAGGCGCGGGCGGTGCTCGACAGGCTGGCCCGCAGCGGCCGGGCAGTCGTTCCGGTGTTCATCGCCGACAAGGGCCTCGATGCTGACGACGTGGCGCATGCCTGCACGTTGGGGTTCCCTGGTGTGATGGCCGACACGGCCGACAAGCTTGCCGGCAGCCTGTTCGATGCGGTGACGATGGACGCGCTTCGCCGTTTCGTCGCGACGGTGCGTGCAGCCGGGTCAATGGTCGGTCTGGCGGGCGCGCTGCGGGTCGAGCATCAGCCGTTGTTGAGTGCCCTCGCGCCGGACTTCGCGGGCTTTCGGACGGCGGTCTGCGAAGGCGATCGCAGCGCGGCGCTCGACCCGCTGCGGCTGCGCGCCTTGACAGCGTCGATGCACGGGAACGCTGTCGTCGAAGCGGGGCGATGACGTCGGCTGGTTTGCCGCAATCGGCGCCGCGCCGCGGCCTGAACTCAGCGCTGGCCGTTCAGGTACGAAACCACAACGGTTTTCACGCGTCCCAGCGCACGCACCAGTCGGCGCGGTGGCGGCAGGCCGCAATGCGCCGCGCGTTGGGCTCATCCGTCTGCTCAGCCCATGCCTGCGCCGCCTCCGCGCTGCGGCCGAAGGCCTGGTGTCTTGCGACAAGCCGCTGTCGGCGCAGCGCGTCGTCGACATCGATGAACCAGGTCTCGTCGAGCTGCTCGGCCACACGGGCCCACGGGTCGTCACCGAGCAAGAGGTAGTTACCTTCGACGATCAGCAAGCGAGTGTCGGCCCTCAGCGCGGTCGCACCCGCCACCGGCTCCTCCAACTCGCGGCGGAACTCCGGTGCATAGACGATTTCTCCCGGCGCCTGCTCGCGCAACCGCCGCAGCAAAGCGGCAAACCCAGCCGCATCGAAGGTGTCTGGCGCGCCCTTTCGGTCGGCCCGACCCAATCTGGCAAGTTCACTGTTGGCAAGATGAAAGCCGTCCATCGGCACGACCTGCGATGCCTCAGGCCAAGCCGCCTGCAGCGCCGCCGCCAGGGTCGACTTGCCAGCCCCCGGCGGGCCGACCAATCCGAGCATGCAGCGCCTGCCCGAAGCGGCCAGCGTGGCCAGCCGCTCCAAGGCTGCTGCCGGTGGCAAAGGCGGCTTCAATGGCTGGGCCGTCATGCGGTCTCCCCGCCCTCGTCATGCATCGACATACCTCACCTCTCCCAGCAACAACGCCCGCACATGTGCCAACCCATTGTGGTGTACGACGTCGATCGGAAACGCCGCCCCTTCCGACAACGCCGCGAAGCGCCGATCGACGATGCCGGCTTCGGCAAGCTCGGCCAGGCTGGCCTGGGCTTCGATCTCGCACGACTTGACGACCACCAGCCGCTCGGCATTCAGGCGGCGCGCCAGATCGAGCGCGATGCTGTCGGAGCCGACGTCCCAGTTCGTGTCGGCATCCGGCTGCTCGCGTTGCAGCTCGAAGGGCAGCCACAGGGCCGTGTGCCCCCGGTGCAGCACGCGCCGGATGTCGGCCTTGCTGCGCGCCAATTGCAGCGCGGGGTTCATGCCGTGCAGCATGTAGGCGGTTTGCACCATCGCGAGGATGGCCATGTTGTGCGCGCTCAGGTCGCCGAACTGCCAATGCGCCTGGGTGCGCCGCACTTCGTCGGCGAAGAGGCCGCCGCCGCAGACGACGATGACGCGGCCGCCACCGCATTCGGCCAGCAAGTCCAGCCACGCCGGCAACACCGGGTTCATATTCAGGCTGCCACCGAGCTTGACGACCCACATCAGCGTTGCTCCCGGTCGAACAGCGTGGCCGTGGCGACGCAGGGCGCGCACACCTGCGCCCAGGCCTGCACCGCGGTGCGGCTCGCCGCCGTCGATGTGATCGATGCGGCCACGCGCGCCACGTCGCGGCCATAGCTTGCCAGGCGATGGCCGGTGGGTGCCGCGTTGGCGGTGTCGGCGGTGTTGGCGGTGCCGGCGATCGCATGGTCCAGCACATCGGGCACCAGGAAGTCGCCGCAGCCGGCGCCAACGACCACGGCCTCGCGGCCCATGGCGTGCGCCGCCATCACGCGGCGCAACTGGCTAGCGATCTCGGCGACCTGGGCTTCGCGCCAGGACCGTGCGAAGACGAGCCAATCGTCTGCCGACCCTTCGCGCTGGTCGAGCCCGACCATGCGCGCCAGCCGCTGCCGCGTGGCGGGCAGGTCTTTGGCGGCGTTATCAGCACTCGGGTACAGGTCGTGCGCCGGGTCGAGTTCGCCGGT
>JANOVJ010000207.1:0-6540 GCA_031417295.1 bacterium
CGTCGAGATGCGACCCAAGCATGGGCTCGAGGCGACGCGCCTCGGGCCATTGCGCTCGCCACTGGGCGCTCACGGCGACACCCCGCCCAGTTTGCCCGCATCGCGCTCCGCGGTCGTCTGTGCGACCCGGTCGCGCACGTACAGCGGCAGCGCCAACGCCGCGTCCGTGGCCTCGCCACAGGCCCACATCGCCCCTGCGCAGGCCAACAAGGCACGGCCACGTGGACGCGCATCGGCAACCCGCTGCGCCCCCACCGCGGCCAGGCGCTGATCGAACGCTTCGAGAGCGGTGCCTGCCAGCGCCCGTGGCGGCCATTCGCGCCAGTGATCGAGCAGGCCCTCCAGCGTGTAGAGCGCTGGCGAAATGACAGACTGCCAGGCGCCCGCGGACCAACGAAAACGCGCCGCGTAGATTTCATCCATCCGCGCATCCATGACGACCCAGACATCGGCCACGCCGACAAGCGCGCGCGCATCCTCTGCCACGGCCATCAGCGTGTCGATCGGCAGCACTGGTTTGTTCGCGCCCAGCGCCAATCCTTGCGCGGCAGCGCACGCGGTGCGAAGCCCGGTAAAGGCGCCCGGTCCGCGGCCAAAGGCAATGGCATCGAGGTCGCGCCAACCGATCCCGGCAGTCGACAACAGTCGGCGCAGCACCGGCATCAAGGTCGCCGACGCGCCGGCTCCGCCCTCGCTTTCGTGAAGCCATACCGCGTGGCCGCGCGCGAGGCCGACGTGCAATCGGTCGGTCGCGGTGTCGAACGCGAGCAGCGTGGCCATCAGGCGCCGCACCGGCCCGCGAGCCCGCAGAGCGGCGGTTCGACCGACCGTGGCCGACCGCGCGTGGTGCCGCAGACCGTGTTGCTCAACATCATCAGGCGAGTTTAGGGCAGCGCAGAAGCGGCTCGCCAGCCCCTGGGGTGCGATGGCACACCGTAAGATCAACTGGCCATGCGCCCTCCCTTCAGCCGCCGCGCCCTCGCGGCCTGCCTCATCGGCGGGCTGGCCTCGTTCGCTGCCCTGGCGGCGCCCGCCCCCACCGCGCTGCCGCCCGAAGTGATCGCTGCCCTCGAACGCGCCAAGGTGCCGCCCGAGGCCCTCTCCGCCACGCTGCTGGAGGCCGGAAGTGCAGCCCCCGGCTGGGCCTGGAAGACCAGACAGCCCGTCAATCCGGCGTCACTGATGAAGCTCGTCACCACCTTCGCTGCACTCGACCTGCTCGGGCCGGCATGGGCCTGGTCGACGCCGGTGTGGCTGCAAGGCAGCGTCCGCAACCCCGGCCCCGAAGGCGTGCTCGAAGGCGATGTCGTGATCAAGGGCAGCGGTGACCCGAAGCTCGTGCTCGAGCGCGTCTGGCAGCTGCTGCGCCGGGTCCGCCAGGCGGGTGTGAGAGAGGTCCGGGGCGACATCGTGCTCGACCGCAGCGCCTTCAGCGATGCCGAGCAGTCGCCCGGCGATTTCGACGGCGAGCCGCTGCGGCCCTACAACGCGCAATCCGACGCGCTGCTGCTGAACTACAAATCGCTGTTGCTGACTTTCACGCCCGACCCGGTTCGCGGCGTGGCGAGCATCGTCTCCGAACCGCCCTTGGCAGGGGTTCGTGTCGACGCCGCGGTGCCGCTCGGCAGCGCCGCCTGCGACAGCTGGCGCAGCGCCCTCAAGCCCGACGTGGCCGACCCCACACGCATCCGCTTCCAGGGCGCCTACCCGACCGGCTGCGGCGAGAAGGTCTGGCCGCAAGCCTACGCTGACGCGAAGAGCTACAACGCGCGCCTGATCGAGGCGATGTGGCGAGAGTCGGGTGGCGGCCTCAGCGGCAGCGTGCGCGACGGCAACGCCCCAAGTGTCAAGCCGAGCTTCGAGTTCGCCTCGCCGCCGTTGGCAGACGTGGTGCGCGACATCAACAAGTTCAGCAACAACCTGATGGCGCAGCAACTCTTCCTCACCCTCGGCCTGCAGTTGCGGGGCCGCGGTTCGTCCGACGCGGCCCGCGCCGTGCTCCAGCCCTGGCTGCTCGACAAGCTCGGTGAGCGCGCGGGCGACATCGTGGTCGACAACGGCTCGGGCCTGTCGCGCGAGAACCGTGTCAGCGCCGATGCGCTGGCGCTGTTGCTGCAACGGGCCTGGGCCAGCGCGGTGATGCCCGAGTTCGTCAGCTCGCTGCCCATCAGCGGGCTCGACGGCACCTTGCGCCGCTCGCCCGGCATGGCGGCAGCCAAGGTCGTGGGCCGGGCTCACTTGAAGACCGGCTCTCTGCGCGACGTGAGCGCCGTGGCGGGCTACCTGCTCGCCCCCAACGGCAAACGCTACGTGCTGGTGGCGATCATCAACCACCCGAACGCGAATGCCGCGCGGCCGGCGCTGGACGCGCTGGTCGAGTGGGCGCTCAGCCCGCGGGCTCAGGCTGCCCTTCGCGAGTGAGGCCGGGCCGACCATGAGCTTCACGATCGACGAGTGGCTCGGCTTCACCGCCGCGACGCTGACGACCGTCTCATTCGTGCCGCAAGCCTGGATGACGTTTCGCACCCGCGACGTGAGCGGCATCTCGCTCGCGATGTACAGCGCGTTCACGCTCGGCGTCGCGCTCTGGCTGGCCTACGGCATCCGCCTCGGCGCCTGGCCGCTGATCGTCGCGAACACAATCACGCTGCTGCTCGCTGGCGCGGTGCTGGTGCTGAAAATCCTGATTGAACGGGGTCTCGGCAAGCGTCGGCTGCGGTGAACGCTACGGCCCGGGTGTTCAGTGCACCGAAGCCCACCGCCGCCTCCTAGAACGGCTGGTTGTGCGCGCGCGACGAAGCCAGGCTGCCAAGCTGCGCGTGACCCCCGGGGCTCAATTGCAGAGCGCTTGCCCAAAGCCAGGTGAGGGCGCCGCCCGCATTGCCTCCGGAGTCGGTCGCCAAGGTGTTCGTCGTGCAAGTCAGCACGTTGAGCGGGATGCAGACGGCATCTTGCGCATTGACGTATCCGTAGCTGCCGGGTGAGACGACGACATTGAACAGGTACGGGTTGATCTGGATGTAGCCGATATGGCGGCCGTCATTGATGAAGGTCACCTGCAGCTTGGCGTTCAGCCGCTCCGTCAGCGTCGTCAGGACGAGGAGGTCGGCAGCGTCCTGGGACCGGCCGTACGGTGTCAGGCTCACGGCGGGCACGCTGGAGAGGATGACCTTGCCGCCCGCATCGACGATCCGATTGACCTGCGTTCCGATGGCCACACCGGCGGCCTCGACCTGACTCTCGGCATCGGCAGGGCTGGCGCCGGCCTTGTAGCGCTCGAACGCAGCCACGACATCGTTGACCCCGACGAGAACGCTCACCAGGTCGTTCGAGCCGATGCCGCCACCCTGAGCCACCGGCAGGGCCAGCTGCCGGGTCACCTGTTGTGCAAGGTCGTCCTCGCCCGTGCCGCCAGCGGTGGCCCCGACCTTGGCCAAGATGCGGCCCGCCTGTGCGGTCGCGGCGACCGCGCCAGGGCATTCAGGAAAGCCAATGCCGTAAGAGGCGGCAAGAATCTGGACCCAGATCGGGTTGCCGGCGCAATTGAATGTGCCGTCCGCGTTGATCGCATTGACCGTGTACTTCTTGCCTTGGCTGGCCACAGGCTCCAGGGTGATCACGCTCGCCTGGTCGCCGAATACGAGCACCCGGTCGGGAACGAAGGCCACCAGTGATTCGCCGCCGCACGAGGCGAGCAAGAGTGCGAATGCCGCCGCGGTGGCCGCGCGCAGCACGGTCGATCTGAGCTTCATTCAGTCTCCAGACAAGGTGGGTTGATTCGAGCCGGTCGCGGTCAGGCCGCGGCCGCCCGCTGCAGCCGGTCCCGCACGCCTTCCCAGGCCGGCGTGTCGGGGGGTTGTTCAACCCAGATCAGATCCACGCCCGGCTGATCGAGTTCGCGCAGCGCGGCGAACAGATCATGCCCAGCCATCGCGGCGCTGTCGGGCATCGCCCTGTGGCGCCGGTTCCCGCCAAGCCCTGGCGACAAGGCACCGGCAGCGACCCGTGAATATACCGCCACGCCCAGCGCGGCCGGGCCGAGCACCTGCATCGCCGCCCGCAGCGCGTCGGTCGTCATCAGGCGCAGCCTGGCGCGCGGCGCGTAGTGCGCCTCGAGCGTGCCGGGCGCCCGCGCCGAGCGCGCGTCCGGTGCGTGGAGGGGCTCGCCGGCGGCGGCTTCGATCTCTGCCCGCGTCAGCGCGCCCGGCCGCAGCAGCACCGGATGCCCTTGCGTGCAGTCGACGATCGCCGATTCGATGCCGACCTCGCAAGCCCCGCCGTCGAGGACGAGCAGGCCCGTGCCGAACTCGTCGCGCACATGCGCTGCGCGGGTCGGGCTGATGCGGCCGAAGCGGTTCGCGCTCGGCGCGGCGACGCCCGCAACGCCGAGCCGGTGCGCGGCGGCGAGGAGTGCCTGCGCGACCGGGTGCGCCGGGCAGCGCAAGCCGATGCCGGGCAGCCCGGCCGCCGCCGCCGCCGCCATGCCGGGCGCTCGCGGCACGATCAGCGTCAGCGGGCCCGGCCACAGCGCAGCCATCAGGCGCTGCGCCACGGCCGGCCACTCGGCGGCAAACGGCGCGGCATGGGCTGCGCTCGCCACGTGCACGATCAACGGGTGGTCGGTCGGCCGGCCCTTGGCGGCGAAGATGGCGGCCACCGCGGCGTCGTCGTCGGCGCGGGCGCCGAGGCCGTAGACGGTCTCGGTCGGGAAGGCGACCAAGCCGCCACGGGCCAACATGCTGGCGGCCTGCTCAAGCGAGTCGCCATCGAGCCCATCGCCGGCCAGCCCATCGTCGGGCGGCTTCAAGGCCGCAGGCACCGAGACCGTCATGCTCAAAAGGCGGCGATGCCGAGCAGGGCCGCCGCGCGCAACGCGACCGCATTTGCCACCGAGGGCTCGGCTGCGGTGAGCGTGAGGTGGCCCATCTTGCGGCCGGGTCGGGCATCGAGCTTGTTGTAGAGGTGCAGGTGCGCGCCGGGCAGTGCCAGCACCTCACGCCAGCGCGGCTCGACCGGCGCGCTGCCATGCAGGAACCACAAGTCGCCGAGCAGGTTCAGCATCACGGCGGCCGAATGCTGGCGCGGCGGTACCAGCGGCGCGCCGACCAGCGTGCGGACCTGCAGATCGAACTGCGACTGGTCGCAGGCGTCGATCGTGCAATGGCCCGAGTTGTGCGGCCGCGGCGCCATCTCGTTGGCGATGAGACGGCCATCTTCCAGCACGAAGAACTCGACGCAGAGCACGCCGACATGGTCGAGGCTGGCCGCGATGCGCTCGGCCGCCGATATGGCCTGCCGCTGCTGATCGACGCTGAGGTCGGGCGCGGGCGAGCGCGTCACCGCGAGGATGCCGTCACGGTGCAGGTTCTGCTGCACCGGAAAGTGGACGATTGCACCGTCCGCGCCGCGGGCCACGATCACGCTGATTTCACGGGCCAGCGCAAGGCGCTGTTCGAGCACGCAGGGAACACGGCCGGCATCGGCCCAGGCGGCGGCGAGCTCGGCTGCGGTACTGACGCGTGCCTGGCCCTTGCCGTCGTAGCCGAGCCGCGCAGTCTTCAAGATGCCCGGCAACAGACCCGCCGCGGCCGTGGCCGCCGCCGCCAACGAGGGCGCGGAATCGATCGAGGCGTGCGGCGCGCAAGGCACGCCGCAGCTCGCGAAGTGCGCCTTTTCGAGCATCCGATCCTGGCAGATGGCGACGCTGGCGGCGGCCGGAGCGACCACGCGTTGAGCGCCGAGGGTGACCAGCGCGGCCGCGGGGACGTTCTCGAATTCGATGGTGATGGCTGCGCAACGCTGCACCAGTTCGGCCAGGCCGGCTTCAGCGAGGTAGCCGGTCGTGATGTGATGGTGGGCGACACCGCCGGCCGGGCTCGCCGGGTCGGGGTCGAGCACGGCCGTGAAGTAACCCATCTGCTGCGCGGCATGCAGGAACATGCGGCCGAGCTGACCACCGCCCATCACCCCCAGCGTTGCCCCGGGGGCGAGGAATCGGGTGGCGTCCGTTGCGGTGCCCGGCAGCGTCATGCGGGGTCGAGTTTCATCGCCCGCGCGGCGGCGGTCTGGCGCGCGCGGTAGGCATCGAGCTGGGCTCGCAAAGCCAGGTCGTGGTTGGCCAGCAGGGCGACTGCGAACAGAGCTGCATTGACCGCGCCGGCCTCACCGATAGCAAAGGTCGCGACCGGAATGCCGCGCGGCATCTGGACGATGGAGTGCAGCGAATCGACGCCCTGCAGATGGCGGCTGGCGACCGGCACGCCGAGGACCGGCACGGTCGTCTTGGCCGCCAGCATGCCCGGCAGGTGAGCGGCGCCACCTGCGCCCGCGATGATGGCCTGAAGGCCGCGTCCGCGCGCGCTTTCGGCGTAGGAGAACATGTCGTCCGGCATTCGGTGCGCGGAGATCACACGGGCTTCGAACGGGACCCTGAACTCGGTCAGAACTGCGGTGGCGCTGCGCAGGGTGTCCCAGTCGCTGTTGGATCCCATGACAACACCCACCAAGGGGCTGGGATGATCCACAGCTTGCTCCAAAGAT
>JANOVJ010000208.1:0-9481 GCA_031417295.1 bacterium
CGATGCCGAGGATCGGCACGCCGACCTTCTCGAACATCTTCAGGCCGCGCCTGGCGTCCATCAGCGCGATGTCCTGCGGCGTGGTCACGATCACCGCACCGGTCAGCGGCACCTTCTGGCTGAGGGTGAGCTGGATGTCGCCGGTGCCGGGCGGCATGTCGACGATCAGGTAGTCGAGTTCGGCCCAGTTCGTCTGCCGCAGCAGTTGCTCCAAGGCCTGGGTCGCCATCGGGCCGCGCCAGATCATCGGGTTGTCGGCCTCGACCAGGAAGCCGATCGACATCACCTGCACGCCGTAGTTTTCCATCGGCGTCATGGTCTTGCCGTCGATGCTGTCGGGGCGGCCCTCGATGCCCATCATCGTCGGCTGGCTCGGGCCGTAGATGTCGGCGTCGAGGATGCCCACCGCCGCGCCCTCGGCGGCCAGCGCCAGCGCCAGGTTGACGGCGGTGGTGCTCTTGCCGACGCCGCCCTTGCCCGACGCCACGGCAACGATGTTCTTCACGCTCGGCAGCAGTTGCACGCCGCGCTGCACCGCGTGGGCGACGATCTTGCTCGACAGGTTGACGCTGACGTTTTGCACCCCGGGCACCGTGCGTGCGGCGGCGATCAGGCGCTTGCGCAGCGCGCCGATCTGGCTCTTCGCGGGGTAGCCCAGCTCCACGTCGAAAGCCACGTCGCCGCCCTCGACCTTGAGGTTCTTCAATTGCCTGGTCGAGACGAAGTCCGCTTCGGTGTTCGGGTCAACCACCGTCTGCAGGGCGGTGCGGAGTTCGGATTCGGTCGGTGACATGAGATGCGGCTTGGCCAGGGGATGCGAGCCAGTCTAGCCGACCGTGACACCGACGCCGGTCCCGGCCACGGGCCGCAGCGCCTCGGCAAAGCGACAACGCCGCGTGCCGTCGCCGTCGGCCGACACATCGACCTCGACATCCTTCGCTGCCCCTGCCGCAGCAGGGTCGAAGCGGGCGCCGTGAATCTTCGCGCCGTCGAAGTCGGCGCCGGTCAGGTCGGCGCCTCGCAGGTCGGCGCCGCGCAAGTCGGCCATCTTGAAGCTGGCGTTGGACGCGGCGGCGCCGGCCAGCACCGCGTTGTTCAACCTCGCCTCGCGGAACTGGGCGTAGTGCAGCACGGCATTGCGCAACGAGGCTTCGGACAGGTCGGCCTTGAAGAGGTCGGAGCCGGTCAGGTCCGCCGCCTTCCAGTAGGCGTCGCGCGCGTGGGCGCCGGACAGGTCGAGCCCGCGCAGGTCCCAGGTTTGCGCCACCTTGGCCGCAGGGTCCGGGCGCGCCACCTCGTGGCGCAGGATCGCGATGGTCAAGGTCTTTTGCACCTTGGCATGCACCTCCAGCGTCAGCGCCGCGGCAAGCACGCGTTTGGCGAGGTTGCGCAACTCGTCGCCGCGTTCGGGGCTGAGCTGCCACTCGGCCGGAAATTTGTGCAGCACCTCGCCGAGCTTCACCGCCGCCGCGGCCCGCAGCAGCGGCGCCTCGTCGGCCAGTTCCTTGACGAGCCCCTGGAACAGCGTGTCGATGGTGCGCCTTTCCTCCAGCCGCTCGCGTGCACGCGCAGCGAAGTTCTGCGCAACGAGATAGCCGCCGATCGCGCCACCGACCGTCACAAACAAGGCCACCAGCTTCAACCAGAACTCGCCACCGCTGGTGGTGCCGCGGATCTGCCGCACCTCGGCCGCCAGCTTCGCAAGCTCGATCTGCTCCTTGGCAGCAGGCTTGCCATCGCCAGCGACGATGACCAGCGGCTCGCGCTCCACCAGCCACTGCGAGCCGACAACGACCAGCGTGCACAGCACCAGCAGCAGCGCCACCAGCAACGCGATCTCGCTGGGGCGCAGGCCCGATTTGTCGAAGCGGGTCAGCATGTCAGCGCCGCACGGCCGCCCGAAGGCGCTGACGCGCCCCTCGGGGGCAGCGAACGAAGTGAGCTTGGGGCAGTTTCATTTCAAGCCATGCACTTGCATGTTCGCGTGAAGCGTGTCGAGGTGAATCCACGGCCGGCCAAGGGCGATCGCGCGCCGCACCGCGTGCGCCGTGCCGCCGCGGCCGCCGGGGGAGCCGCCGTCCCAGGCGACGACCAGCAGGTCGCAGTGCTCGACCACCCGGTTCATCGCCGCCTCGAAGGCCTCGTCCGACGGCCCAGCGAAGGCGAGGTCGTGACGGCGCCGGGCCGCGCCGCGAAGCAGGCCGTAGCGGCGGCGGGCCTGCGCGGTGGTGAAGTCGTCGCCGAACGCCGCATACGGGCGGACGACGTCGAGCGCCAGGCCCAGGCCGAGCGCGGCCTCGGCGAACAAGGTGTCCGCGCCTTCGGCCAGTGGCGACAGCGCCACGCAGCCCGGCGAGCCCTGCCCGACCTGGCGCAAGATGGCCTGACAGCCTCGCCTGACGAACCGGCCGGTGGCAGGGTCGGCGAACCGGCGGTGCCCGGCGACGCCGACCACGCGCAGCGGCAATGCCGTTGCCGCTGCCGCCAACGATTCGAGCACGGCCGCCATCGCCCGAGCCGGTCTGCGCATCGCCATCCTCCTTGCCGTGTGGCCCCGCCTGGCAGGATACGCTCGCCCAGCATCGCCGCGCACCGATCGCCTTCTAGAATCCACCCCTTCCACTCGAAGCCGTGGCGCGTGGCCCGCGCCAGCCGCCATGACCCGCAAGCTCTTCGTCACCACCGCCCTGCCCTACGCCAACGGGCCGTTCCACATCGGCCATGTGATGGAGTACATCCAGGCCGACATCTGGGTTCGCTTCCAGCGCATGCAGGGGCACCAGGTGCACTTCGTGGGCGCCGACGACGCACATGGCGCGCCGATCATGATCGCGGCCGAGAAGGCCGGGATGACGCCGCAGGCCTTCGTCGCCAACATTGCCGCCGGGCGCCAGCAGTACTTCGACGGCTTTCACATCGGCTTCGACAACTGGAGCTCGACCGATGCGCCGGAGAACCACGAACTGTCGAAAGACATCTACCTCGCGCTGCGCAAGAACGAACTCGTGACCACCAAGACGATCGAGCAGTTCTTCGACCCGGTGAAGTCGATGTTCCTGCCCGACCGCTACATCAAGGGCGAGTGCCCGAAGTGCGGTGCGAAAGACCAGTACGGCGACAGTTGCGAAGTCTGCGGTGCGGTGTATGCGCCGACCGACCTGAAGAACCCGTACTCCACGCTTAGCGGCGCGACGCCGGTGATGAAGGAGAGCGAGCACTACTTCTTCAAGCTCAGCGACCCGCGCTGCATCGATTTCCTGACGCGCTGGACGCAGCAAGGCCATTTGCAGACCGAGGTGCTGAACAAGATCAGCGAATGGTTCAAGACCGATGAAGACGGTCATGGCGGCCTCTCGGACTGGGACATCAGCCGCGATGCGCCCTACTTCGGGATCGAGATTCCCGACGCGCCAGGCAAGTACTTCTACGTCTGGCTCGACGCGCCGATCGGCTACCTGGCGTCGCTGAAGAACCACTTCGACAAGGGCGGCGCCAAGGCGCTGGGCGAAGCGCGATCGTTCGATGAATTCATGGCCGACCCGGCGGTCGAACAGGTTCACTTCATCGGCAAGGACATCGTTTATTTCCACACGCTGTTCTGGCCGGCGATGCTGCACTTCAGCGGCCGCAAGACGCCCACCAACGTGTTCGTGCACGGCTTCATCACCGTGCGCGACGAGAAGATGAGCAAGAGCCGCGGCACCGGCATCTCGCCGCTGCGCTACCTCGAACTCGGCATGAACGCCGAGTGGCTGCGCTACTACATCGCCGCCAAGCTGAACGCCCGGGTCGAAGACATCGACTTCAACCCCGAAGACTTCGTGGCCCGGGTCAACAGTGACCTGGTAGGCAAGCTCGTCAACATTGCCAGCCGCGCCAGCACCTTCTTGCAGCGCCACTTCGACGGCAGGCTCGCCGCGGTGACGCGCGGCTGGTTCGACTACAAGGGTGCGCGCGTCGAAGCGCCGCTGTGCCCGGCGCTGCACTCGGCGCTGGAGGCCGCGCCCGAGCTGGCCGCGCTGTACGAGCAGCGCGAGTTCGGCAAGGTGGTGCGCGAGGTGATGAGCCTGGCCGACGCCGTCAACGAATACTTCGATGCGAAGAAGCCGTGGCTGCTGGCAAAGGATGTCGAGCAGCACCGCGACGAACTGCACGCGGTGTGCACCGACGTGATCAACGCGTTCCGCCTGCTCGTGCTCTACCTCGGCCCGATCCTGCCCGATCTGGCCGCGCGCTCGGCGCAGTTCCTGAACAGCAGCGTTGGCGGCTGGGACCTCACGGCCATTTTGTTGCCGGAGGGCCACCATGTGGCTCCGTACCAGCACCTGATGCAGCGAGTCGACCCGGCGCTGCTCGAAGCGCTGCTCGAAGCCCCCCCGCCGGTGGCCACACCGGGTGCGGCAGCGGTACTCGCCCCGCCCGCCGGCCCCGGTGGCGAAGCCATTGCACCGACGATCGCCATCGACGACTTCGCCAAGGTCGACCTGCGGATCGCGAAGATCGTCAACGCCCAGCGCGTCGAAGGCTCGACCAAACTGCTGCGGCTGACACTCGACGTCGGCGAGGGCCTCGACGCGCAGGGTCAGCCGATCATGCGCAACGTCTTCAGCGGCATCCAGTCAGCCTACGCGCCGCAAGACCTGGTCGGCAGATTCACCGTGATGGTTGCCAACCTGGCACCGCGCAAGATGAAGTTCGGCCTCAGTGAAGGCATGGTGCTGGCGGCCTCGCACGCCGACGGGCAGGCGAACCCCGGCCTCTACGTGCTTGAGCCCGACGCCGGCGCCGTGCCCGGCCTGCGCGTGCGCTGAGCGGCGGCTGACAGCCATGGCTGCCGTCACTGCCGTCCGCGAGTTCGCCGATACCGGCTGGGGCGACGACCAGCCCACGCACGGCGTGGAGGCCGCAGTCGAGGAGGGCTCGGTGCTGAGCTTTCCGCAGATGCCGTTCGCGCTGCTCGACACCGAGCGCCGCTTTCTCGACGAGCGCTGGGCCGATGGCAAAGCGAAGAACATCTCGCTGCGCTGGCCCGGCGGCGATTTGCGCGGTGCCGCTGGCCGGCCTGGCGAGGCCAGCGACCTGGCCGCGTTGAAGGCACTGATCACGCGCTACGCGGAGGCAAGTGAAGCCCTGGCGCTGCGCCTGTTCCCGCACTACCGCGGCTCGCTGCGGCGTGGCAACACCTCACTGCGCCCGGCGCAGATCGCCGACCGCGCGACCAGTTGGCGCCAGGACGACCGGCGCCTGCACATCGACGCCTTCCCGTCGAACCCGATGCAAGGCACGCGGCTGCTGCGCGTGTTCAGCAACGTCAATCCGAACGGTGAGCCCCGCCGCTGGCGCGTTGGCGAGCCGTCCGAGGCCCATGTGCAGCATTTCCTGCCGGGCATCGCACGGCCACTGCCGGGTTCGTCATGGCTGCTTCGCCAATTGCGCGTCACCAAGCGGCGGCGCACCGAGTACGACCATTTGATGCTGCAATTGCACGACCGCGCCAAGGCCGATGCCGAGTTCCAGCGCAGCAGCCCCCAAGCCCGGATCGACTTCGCGCCCGGCACCACCTGGGTGGTCTACAGCGATCAAGTGCCCCACGCCGTGCTCGGCGGCCAGCACCTGCTGGAACAGACTTTCCTGATCGACGTCGAACAGCTACGGCGGCCCGAGACTTCACCCCTGCGCACGCTGGAGCGGCTGCTCGCGCGGCCGCTGCGCTGAACGCGCCGGGGTCCCGCTTCAAAGGCAATGGCAAGGGCAACCGCCGAGCAGGAACGGCTTGGCCGTGCCGCTCACGCTCAAACCTGGTGCCGGGCCCAATGAAAACCGCCCCGTACAAATCTGTACGGAGCGGCTGCCTACCCGCAACCAAGCGGGTGCCGACGGCGCCTACCGCCCCCTGAAGCGATAGAAGCTGGCCTCGTCTCTCTCTCGGCCAAAATTCGAATAGTGCGGCTCCTGGACGGTTCCATGGGTGATGGCGCCGCTCACGCCCCAGACGTTGCCCACGGGGTTGTGCGCCCTGACCCTCAAATAGTCGCCCCATCGATTTCCGACGACGTTGTCGCTGATCGCGATCCCGACAAGTTCCCAGCCCGGTGGCTGACCGTTGTAGTCGTCGTCAACACCTGCCACCAGGTACGGATAATATCCGCCGCCAATGATGTAGGTGGCAATTCCGAGAGCGCCGCGCGCATTGGGTGATGCTCCGGCATAAGCAAACGCAAAGCCCTGGCTATAGATGTAGGGCCGCCCCAAAACTGCCAGTGTCTGCGCATCGAGGGTCACGGCATTCACATACGGGTAGCTGAAACCATTGCCCTGCGCCACCGTCCAGAAGAATCCAACCACGTGCCGATTGGTCGTTTCGTCTTCCTTGAGCCAGCCGACGTTCACACGCTGATCGAGCCGGGCACAGGGATTCAACCCGTTCGGCGCGGTGCAAACTGCCGACCCACGACCGGTCGCCGTCCAGGCCGGAATGGCGATATCGAAACACGAGAAATTCGTATTGATCTCAGGCTGGGTGCAAACGTTGAAAGTCGATTGATTGGTGTGGTCCCCGATATACATCACGTCCTTTGCACCCTGAATCGGCGCCCATGACCAGCCCGTGGTGCGCGACCAGTAGTTCCAGCTGATACCACCACCCGCCTGCAATTGGTCGAGCGAAATCTTCGTCAGGATCATCCGCTGGAAGGTCCCGTTGGTATTGAAGTAGTTGCTGGTGATCCAGAGGTAGTTCTTGGTGATGGCCACCTGCGGATAGTCGAACCACCCCAGGGGCAACCCGCCGTAGTTGGTGTAGTTGATGGTGTATTGATTCCAGGAACCGCCGCCATCCTGGGAGACGCCGATCTTGAAGTTGTTGTCACCGCCGCCGAGCTGCACCCCTTGCCGATACCAGATCATCAGGTCTCGCCCGGTGTCGTGGATCACGTCCTGATCGCAGCAAAAATCGGGGAAGTCTGCGTACGGGTTCACGTAGACGAAGCTGCAGCCGTTGCAAGCCGACCGCCCGGCATACCAGTTACCCGTGTACCAAACGTACTTGCCTTCATTGGCGTGCGACGGTTCGTTCACGTCCGAAGACCCGCCCCCGTTCTTGGGCACGAGAACACGGTTGGTGAAGGCCTTGAGGGTCGCGGGGACCATCGGCTCAACCCCTGCCGCATCGGTGCCGGCAACACTGGAACCGACCATTCGCGACTGCGTGCTGGCGTCGGGCGGGGCAAAACCGACCCGGGCGGCCCCGATGGAACCGGCGCCGCGCTGACGCGAGGCGAACTGCGCCTGGCGTTGCAGTTGCTCGGCGGTGGCCGTGGGGGGCTCGGCTAAAAATTGGGGCACATACCGCTGAGGACTGGCGGAGCCGGTACCGGCGGCCAACGACTCGGTCGCTGCCCCCGCGATGCCGCAGCAAGCGACCAGGCAAATGCCCAGCCAAGTTCGAAACACCTGAACGTTCATGAATTTCTCCCTGGTTGATGACCCTCTCCGAGGCTCGCACCGCAGAGCAAGTAAAGCGGTCTTTGACCTGAAGGCAACCGCCTGGCTAGACCGGCAGGTTGTTCGCAGCCGAGTGCGAAGTCAACCCCTAATCTGTCGCCACCCGATGACGAATCTGGCTGACCGGTCGCCGTCTCGCGCGTGGTTTTTGCGGCCGCGCCAACCGTGTCTGCCAAGCTGTCGAAGCGGCGGCCTCAGCGCGGCTTCCAGAACGGAACGCAGCGCGCAAAGCGCCTCAGCGCAGCGGCGCTCTCGGCCAGCAGCACCTCGCGCCGCGCGGTCAGCCAACCGATGGCGAACCAGGCCCGCGGGTCGTTCCCCACCGCGCGGCGATAGGTTTCGAGCCCGACGCACAGGTCGTTGTAGCGGCCCAGGCTGTCCTGCACCGGCGCCAGCAGCTTCAGGTAGCGCGCCACCGCCTTGCCCTTGTACAGGGAGGCGGCGAACTCCGCCGCGTAGCGCAGCCGCTTGACGCGCTTGCGCAGCGCATGGCGGGCCGGATCGTCCAGCTCGGCGTACTGTTTCGACGCCCGCAGCACGCGGCGGTGCCAGCGCTGCAGGCGCGCGGAGAACGCATCGGGTTGGGTCAGCGCGGCTGCCGGCACGGCAACGGCCTGCAGCGACGCTGCGGGCTGCGGGCCTGGTAAGGCCTCGGCCCGCATCGTCGGCGCGTCACCGGCCGGTACGGCGGACGATTCAAGTGCCCTCAACGCTCGCCGGGCACCGCCTTTGGGTGCTGCCAAGCCGCCAGGCGGCGGCACAGGCAGCGCCGGCCCGCCGATCTGGTAAGCCAGCAAATCGAGCAGCAGCAGCGTCGCCTCGCCGCCGCGCAGCAGTTCGGTCGGCGCCGGCCCGACCGATGCGGCCGGCAACTCGAACAACGGCGCGCCGGCCTTGCGCAGCGCGGGCAGCAGCGACTCGGCCAGCGCGTCGCGGTCGCGCGCGGCGCCGAGCTGGCGGAACAAGCGGCTGAGCCGCTCGGCCCATGCGGGGTCTGGCGGCACCGTCCAGCCCGCGAAGAAGCGCAGCGCCGAACGCAGCCGGCGCAAGCCGACGCGCAACTGGTGCACCGGCTCGTCGCCGCCCAGCCCGCCAGCGACCTCGCTCGCGTTGGGCAATATCTGTTGCAGGCAATGCGCGACCACGGCATGGAAGGCGGCATCGGCACCGAGCGCCGGGTCGAGCGTCACCGCCCCGGCCTTGACGGCCTCGCCTTGCATCGCGTCGCGCGCCAGGCGGTCACCCTGCAAGGCCTTGCTGCGCACGTCGAGCCACAGCCCGTGCCGGCGGACCCAGCGGCGCGCGACGGCGATCACCGCCGACGGCCGCCCGCGCAGCAGCTCAATCTCGAGTTCGCACACGGCCAGGCGGCGTTCATGAGGCAACGACGGGCCGCTCCCGGGTTGACCCGCCCCTTCGGAGAGCGGACGACGTGGGTCGTCGGCCTGGGGGCGCTGGCCAGCCACGATCTCGCCGCTGTCGAACGCCAGCTCGACCGTGCCGCCCGCAGTGCGCAGTGCGCGCGTGCGGCGCCAGATGTCGGTGCGGAACAGGGCGACCAGGCGCGGCGGCGCAGTGTCATCGTCATGCGCAGCCAACGCCGTGGCCAGCGCCTCACCCCCCGGCGTGCCGGCGTGACGCAACGGGTCCACCCCCGGCACCACGCCGGCCGGCACGCTCATCGCGCCGAGCAGCGGCACGTTGTGCTCGAAGCGCTGCATCGCGTTCGGCCCGGCGGCCTTGAGCGTCTGCACCCAGCGCCCGCCTTCCTTGCGCAGGCGCAAGGCAAGGCCGGCTGCCGACAGGCGCCGGTCCGGTGTGTCGAAGTAGATCGCTTGCAGGCGCGTGCGCCGCGAGTTGCCCGCAGCCACCGCCGCCTCGACCACGCGACGGGCCGCTTCGGGCACCAGAAACTTCAGCTCGATCTCGACCATCAACGGCGTCTCGTCTGGCGACAATGAATCGGCATCGATGATCG
>JANOVJ010000209.1:0-1716 GCA_031417295.1 bacterium
CTCGATGACCATGTCCGCGTTCTTCAGATCGGCGTATTGCAGCGTCGTGCCGAGCATCGACATGCGTGCGTCGAGCTGGTCCTGCTCCAGCTTGCCCTTCTTGAGCTGCGACTCGTAGTTCTTGCGAATGATGGCAACGCCCTTGTCCAGCGCCTCCTGCTTCATCTCCAGCATCACGACCGGGATGCCGGCGTTCAGGAAGTTCATCGCGATGCCGCCACCCATGGTGCCGGCGCCGATGACGGCCAGCTTGGCGATGCTGCGCACCGGCGTGTCGGCCGGCACGTCGGGAATCTTGGTCGTCGCGCGCTCGGCCAGGAACACGTGGCGCAGCGCCCTGGCTTCGGGCGTGACCATCAGGCCGAGAAAGAGGTCGCGCTCCTTGCGCATGCCGGCATCGAAAGGCATCTTCAGCGACGCGGCCACGGCCTCCACGCACTGCAGCGGCGCCGGGAAGTTGCGGCTCATCGCGCCCACGGTGTTGCGCGCGAACTGCAGGTAGGCATCGGCGTTCGGATGGCTCACCTTCAGGTTGCGCACCAGCGGCAGCGGCGTGCCCTTGGCGTGCTCGGTGGCTTTCTCGGCAGCGAACGCAAGCGCGCCGGCCATCAAGTCGCCGTCGATGATCTTGTCGAACAGCTTCTGCCCTGGCGCTTGCGCGAGCAGTTCGCTCTTCACCGGCTCGCCGCTGACGATCATGTTCAGGGCCGTCTCCACACCCAGCACACGCGGCAGGCGCTGCGTGCCACCGGCGCCGGGGATGAGGCCGATCTTCACTTCCGGCAGCGCGATCTGCGCGCCCGGCGAAGCGACGCGGTAGTGGCAGCCGAGCGCCAGTTCGAGCCCGCCACCCATCGCCACGCTGTGGATTGCGGCAACGATGGGCTTGGTGCTGGCTTCGAGCGCGAGGATCACGCTCAGCAGGTTCGGTTCGGCCAGCGCCTTCGGCGAGCCGAACTCGCGGATGTCGGCGCCGCCCGAGAACGCCTTGCCGGCGCCGGTGATCACGACCGCGCTGACGGCGGTATCGGCCAGTGCCTTCGCAAGCCCCTCGGTGATGCCGACGCGCGTCGAATAGCCGAGCCCGTTGACGGGCGGGTTGTCCATCGTGATGGCGGCAACGTTGCCGCGAACTTCATAGGTGGCAGTCATGGCAGGACCTCGGCGGAAGAATGGAACGGTCGTTCAATTCTAGGACGCAGGCCGGGCGCCGGCGTGTCCCTGTCGTGACAGATTCCGGGCCCGCCGAGAGGCGTGGCCGGCGGGGCTCAGACCTCGAGCCACTCCTTGCGCACTTCGTCGTTCGCACGCAGATCGGCCGGCGTGCCCTCGAAGACGATGCTGCCGTGGCCCATCACATAGCAGCGACCCGAGATAGCCAACGCGATCGTCAGCTTCTGCTCCACCAGCAGCACCGAAACCCCACGCCGCTGAAGCTCTTTCAGGTACTCGGCCACCAGTTCGACGATCTTCGGCGCCAGGCCTTCGGTCGGCTCGTCGATCATGATCAGCTCGGGGTCGCCCATCAGGGTACGGCACAGCGTGAGCATTTGCTGCTCGCCACCCGAGAGCACGCCCGCCTCAGTGTGCTGGCGCTCCTTCAGGCGCGGGAACAGGGTGTACATGTCGTCGAAGCCCCAGCGCGCCTTGGCCTTCGTCCCCTTCTCGCCCAACATCAAGTTCTGGTGCACCGTGAGCTTGGGAAAAATGTCGCGG
>JANOVJ010000210.1:0-9087 GCA_031417295.1 bacterium
TCCATACCGACGCGTGGCGCGCCATACGCACCGAGCGCAACAGAGGAGAAACGATCGCGTGGGTGGCGCGGACTGCGCGAATGGCGCGATGTGGCGGCAACGTGCCTTTACTACGACGCATGATTTGATGTACCGGGAAGCTATGCCGCGATTGAGCAACCAGCAAGTCTAGTAAGCCGCCTTGCCGGTTCGAGCGCGTGGAGTGTGACCCTTTGTAAAGGCATCGACGAGGGCGCGCGAGGGCCCGGGCCAGCCTTGCGCCGACCTCCGTTTGCGTCGGAGTCTCGATACATTCAGTAGCCGTTCGCCGAAGCGAGCCAGCTCGCGCGGCGGGTTCTCAAGGCGCGGGAGGCACCCGACACCGCACCGCCGTCACCGCTCCCTGAACGCACTCTCCCGCACCGCGATCAGCGGCTTCAGCAGGAAGCTGAGCACCGTCTTCGACCCCGTCACGATATCGACCTGTGCCTGCATCCCGGAAATTACAGGTAGTTTCTTGTCGAGGCTTTCAACGGCCTTGGCGTCGGTCTCGATCCGGACCACATAGAACGCCTCGCCGCGCTCGTTGGTGATGGCGTCGGCGCCAACCTGAACCACCTTGCCCGGCATCGCGCCGAAGATCGAATAGTCGTAGGCGGTGAGCTTGACCCGTGCCACCTGGCCGACCTGCACGAAACCGATGTCGCGCGGATTCACCATCGCCTCGACCACGAGCTTGTCATCGGCGGGCACCAGCTCGATCAGCACATCGCCCGGCCGTGCCACGCCGCCCACCGTGTTGACGAGGATGCGGTTGACGATGCCTCGGACCGGCGCCTTCAGGGTCGTCCGGTCGAAGCGGTCTTCGAGCGCAGGCATGCCTTGTTCCAGCGCGCGCAGTTCGGCGATCGACTTGGTGAGCTCATCCCGCGCCTGCGCCCGAAACTGCTGCTGGGCGGTGTCGCGTCGCGCCTGGGTCTCGACGATTGCCTGCTGCAGCCGCTCGACGGTCACCTGTGCGCTCTGTTCGCGCCCCTCGGCTTCCGAGATCACGCGTTCGATCCGCACCAGTTCGATCCGCGGCTCCAGGCCCTGAGCCACCAGGTTCTCCAGCATCGAGCGTTCCTCGCGCGCCGCCGCCAGGCTGCGCCGTGCGGTCTGGATCGCGATCTTCGCCTCTTCCTTTTCCTTCAAGCGCTGCGCGACCTGCGCCTGCATCATGGCCGCCTGTGCCGCCTGCTCGGCGCGGCGGCCCTCGAAGGCGGCTGACTCCACCCGCACGAACTCGGCTGCGTCACGGCGCAGCGAAGCGTTGAACTCCGGTGTTCGCAAATCGGCCTCGGCCTCGGCCTGCAGCCGGGCGCTGCGCGCGCCGAGCGCGAGCGCCTGCTGCTGGCGGGTCTGGAAGTCGCCGCCAGCCTGCATCGGGCTCAGCGAGATGAGCACCGCACCGGCCTCGACGGCCTGCCCCGATGTCACGTGAATCTCCTGCACCACGCCGCCTTCCAGGCTCTGCAGCACCTGCACCCGCGCCGAGGGGATGACCTTGCCGGGCGCCTGGGCCACGGTATCGATCTGCGCCAGCGCGGCCCAGACGCCGAGCGCCACGAACACCACGGCGATCACCAGCAGCAAGATGTTCGAGGCGCGGCTGATCTCGCCCATGCGCGCCGCCGCGGCAATGGTCTCGCCCGGTGCGACCTCCGTGGCCAGCGCCTTCCTGATCCACGCGCCGAGCTTCACGCCGCCGCTCCCTTGGCGCCGCCGGCCATCGCCCGCAGCACCGCTTCCTTCGGGCCCTGCGCGACGATGCGGCCGCGGTCGATCACCACCACCTTGTCGACGAGGTCCAGCATCGAGGGCTTGTGGGTGATCAACAGCAGTGTCTTGCCCGCAGTGGCGGTCTTCAGGCGTTGCAGCAGCAGGCGCTCGGCCGTCGGGTCCATCGCGCTGGTGGGCTCGTCGAGCAGCAGGATCGGCGGGTTGCCGATCAGCGCCCGCGCCATCGCCACCGCTTGACGCTGGCCGCCGGACAAGCCTTCCCCCTGCTCGCCCACGCGCAGTTGGTAGCCCAAGGGGTGCTGGCTGGCGAATTCGTGCACACCGGCGAGTTCGGCGGCTTGCACCACCTGCGCGTCGGTCGGCCGGTCGGCGCCGAGGGCGATGTTCTGGCGCAAGGTGCCGCTCATCAGCCACACGTCCTGCAGCACCGAGCCGACGTTGCGGCGCAGGTCGGCCGGGTCGATCTGGCGCACGTCGTGCCCACCCACCTGCAACGAGCCTTCGTCGGGCGTGTTCAGCCCGAGCAGCAGCTTGACCAGCGTCGTCTTGCCCGAGCCGACCCGGCCAATCACCGCGACGCGCTCGCCGGGTTCGACCCGCAGCGAGACCTTGTCCAGCACCGCCACCGGCACCCCGGGATAGCGAAAACTCACCTCGCGCAACTCGATCGATCCGTTCAGCCGGTCATGCGCCAGCCGCTCGTGCCCAGGCGTGTGCTCGCGCGGCATCGCCATCACCTTGTTCAGCGCGCGGTAGCTCGCCAGCGTCTGGTTCAGGCGGATCAGCAACTGCGCAATCTGCGACAGCGGCTGCACCGCCCGGCCGCACAGGATCGAGCCGGCGACGATCGCGCCCGAGCCGATCTTGCCGTCTGCTGCCAGAAACACGCCGACCGTGACCACCGCCACCTGCGAGCCCATGAACACCAGGTTGCCCCAGTGCGTGGCCAGCGCGGCAAGCATGCGCGTCTTCATGCCCAGCCGCGCCTGGTGGGCCACCGAGTCTTGCCAGCGGCGGCGCATCACTGTGCCGGCGCCGAGGGCCTTGATCGTCTCCAGCCCGGCCAGTGTCTCGACCAGCACGGCCTGCTTCAACTGGCTGTCTTCCTGGCTGACCTGCGACTGCTGCTGCATCCGCGGCTGCAGCAGCAGGCCGGCGGCAACGATCAGCGGAATCGCGATCACCGGCACCCAGGCCATCGGCCCACCGATCCAGTACAGCACGACGATGAAGAACAGCGCGAACGGCAGGTCGATCAGCGTCGTCATCGTGGCCGAGGTGAAGAAGTCGCGGATCGTCTCGTACTGGTTCAACACGCTGGCCAGGCCGCCCGTGGAGCCGCGCCTGGCGCGCAGATCGAGGTCGAGCACCTGCTCGAACAGCGCATCGGCGATCTCGGTGTCGGCGCGCGCGCCGGCCACGTCGATGAAGTAGCCGCGCAAGAGGCGGATGATGAAGTCGCTGCCGAACACGATCGCCACGCCGAACAGCATCGCGTACAGCGTGCCGAGCGCGTTGTTCGGGATCACCCGGTCGTAGACGATCATCGCGAAGATCGACGACGTGAGCGCGAACACGTTGGTCAGCACGGCCGCCAGGCCGGCCCGCCAGTACAGCGGCCGCGCGACCAGGATCGGGCCCCAGAACCAATGGCCATGGCGGCCGCGTGCCGTGCCCTGCTCAGAGGCCGGCGTGCGCTGCGGCGGCAGCATCCGCACGCAGGTGCCGGCATAGCGCGCCATCAGTTCGTCACGCCCCCAGCGCAGCGGGCGGTGCGCCCCCGGCGGAACGACCTCGAAGGTATCGTCACTGTGCCGGGCGAGGAGGACGAACGCATCGCCCGCGTGGCCGAGCAGCAGCACCGGCTCGTTCGGCTGCGGCTCGATCGGCAGGGCTGCGGCCACGGTCTCGGTCGAGAAGCCGAGGCTCTCCGCCGCGTCGATGAAGGTGTCGAGCTGCCAGGCTTCTTCAGGGCGGGCCACGCCGGCCCTCAGAGCGGCCAGCGACAGCGCGCGGCCGTGATGTTCGAGCAGGAACAAGAGGCAGGCCTCGAGCGGCTCGATCGCGCTGCCTGGCTCCGGCACGTCGGGCGCCAGCCCAAGGCCCGGCGCGGCGGGTGAGAGTTCTGCGGATGAAAGCATGGGCGTGGGGCGACAAGAGGTGTTGAGGGCCGCGGCGGGCGCTCAGGGCGCGAACTGCTCAGCCATCTGCGGCGTCGGTGCAGCGCGCACCGCCGGGCGGGCTGCGGCGTTGGCCTCGTCCAGGCCCACCAGCGGCCAGAACGCCGGGGTGAAGTAGAGCACGCGCCAGCGCTGGAGCGCCTGATCGACCTGCGCGTCGACCAGCCCGACCCCGGCGGCGTTCAGCCCTTCCTGCGCCGACAGCACATCGAGCAGGCTGCCGCGCCGGTTGGCGAACAACTCGCGCACCGCCTGCAACGATGCTGCGGCGAGGCTGACTTCTTCGCGCCGGGCGGTCAGCAACGCAGCGCTGTTGTCTTCGTCGGCCAGCGCCTGTTCGAGCGCGCGCTCGACCTGCAGGCCGACGGTGCGCGCCTGCTCGGCCGCCTCGGCCGCGCGGTAGCCGGCCTGGCCGATGCGCGCCGTGTCGGCGCCGCCGGTGTAGAAGTTGTAGCGCAACACCAGCGTTGCCGAGACATCGTTGCCCGCCGGATCGCCCCCGGTCACGTCGCGCCGCAAGGCATTGAGTTCGAGCGCGACCTGGGGCAGGTTGCGGCGCTCGGCCGCGTCGATCTCCTGCTCGGCCGCGCGCCGTGCCGCTTCGGCGCTGCGCACCGCCGGAAAGTCGCGCACCGCCGCGGTGGGGTCGACGGCCAGCGCGGCGCGGTCGAGCGGCGGCAACATCGGCAGCTCGATCGGGCTCGGTGGCGCTTCGCGGTAGACCTCGCGGTAGGTCGACTCGGCAGCCCGCACCCGGGCCTGCGAACCGGCCACCGTGGCCCGTGCGTCGGCGAGGCGCGATTGGGCGCGCCAGGTGTCGCTCACCAGCCCGGCGCCGAGTTCGTAGCGCTGCTTCAGGAAGCTCACGCTGGTTTCCAGGGCCTGCACGTTGAGCCGTGCCAGCTCGAGCCTGAGCCGGCTGCGCACCACCTCGTGCCAGGCCTGGATCGCGCGCAGCGCCAGGTCGCCGACCCGGTTCTCCGAGCGCGCCGCCACCGCCACTTCACGCTCGCGCCCGACGCCCACGGCAGCGTCGATCGCGCCGAAGTCGTAGACGCTCTGGCGCAGGTTCAGGCCAATGCTGCCCTGGCCGTAGCTTCGCGCGGGGATGCCGAGGTAGCGGCTGGCTTGCGTGTCGCGCTTGGCGGCGTCGATGCGGGTGTCGATCTGCGGCCGGCCCGCCGCCTCGGCCTCGCGCGTGGCTTCGCCGGCCGCCTGCTGCGTGGCCCGTGCGGCCAGCGCTTCGGGATGGGTCAACACGGCACGCGAGACGCGCTCGCGGAAGACTTCGAGGGGTATCGCGCGGCTGGGTTGCGCCGACTCGCGGGCCAGCTGCAGCAGGAACGCCATTTGGGTTTCGCCCTGGGCCGCGAGCGGTCCATCGGCAGCGGCCGGCAGCGCAATGCCAGGGCGGGCCGGTGGCGCCACGTCAGCCGCCAGCGTGGTGCCTGGCAGCATCGACACCGCTGCCAGCAGGACGCCAAGCTTCGACAGTGATCCGGCGCACCGGCGCGGAAGTCTCGCTCTCATGGCGGCGAAGGCTAGCCCTAGCCGGTTCGTCCGTAGGTGTCCTCGAAGCGGACGATGTCGTCCTCGCCGAGGTAGCTGCCCGACTGGACTTCGATGATTTCCAGCGGCACCTTGCCGGGGTTGGCAAGGCGATGGATCTCGCCGAGCGGGATGTAGGTGCTCTGGTTCTCGGTCAACAAGATCACCTTGTCGCCGTTGGTCACCTCGGCCGTGCCACTGACGACGATCCAGTGCTCGGCCCGGTGGTGGTGCTTCTGCAGGCTCAGCGACGCGCCGGGCTTGACCATGATCCGCTTGACCTGGAACCGCGGCCCGGCGTCGATGCTGTCGTACCAGCCCCAGGGCCGGTGCACCTTGCGGTGCAGGGTGTGCTCGCTGCGCCGTTGGGTGTCGAGCTGGCCGACGATCTTCTTCACCTCCTGGCTGCGGTCGCGGTGGGTCACGAACACCGCGTCGGCGGTCTCGACGACCACCACGTCGCGCAGCCCGACCACACCCACGAGGCGCGAGGTGGCATGCACCAGCGTGTTGTCGCTGTCGCTGACGATCGTGTCGCCGCTGGCGGCGTTGCCGCGCGCGTCTTTGGCCGCCACCTGCCACACCGCTTCCCAGGCGCCGAGGTCGTTCCAGCCGGCGGCCAGCGGCAGCATGCGGATCTCGATGCCGCTGCCGGGGCACTTTTCCATCACCGCGTAGTCGACCGACTCGGCCGGCACGGCCGCGAACTCGGCCTTGCCCGGGCGGACGAAGCTGGCGTCGTGAGTCCGCGCGCGCCAGGCGGTCGCGGTGGCGGCCGCGATGTCGGGCCGGAAGCGCTCCAGCGCGGCCATCCAGACCGACGCCTTGACGACGAACATGCCGCTGTTCCAGTAGTAGCCGCCCTCGGCCAGATAGCGCTCCGCGGTGGCCTGGTCGGGCTTCTCGACGAACTGCGCCACGGCCATCGCCGCGCCGCCCGGCGTGCAGCGGATGTAGCCGTAGCCGGTCTCGGGGCGATCGGGCTGGATGCCCAGAATCACGATCGCGCCGGCACCGGCCAACCGGACGGCCTCGCGCAACGCGGCGTTGAAGGCGGGGGCGTCGGTCACGGTCTGGTCGGCGGGCGTGACCGCCAGCACCGGGTCGCGCCCGTCCTGCAGCGCGTGAAGTGCTGCAAGCGTCAGCGCGGGCGCGGTGTTGCGGCCGATCGGTTCGAGCAGCACGGCGCTGGGCTCGATGCCGAGTTCGCGCAACTGGTCGAGCACCAGGAAGCGGTGCTCCTCGTTACCGACGATGCACGGCGGCGCGACCTCGATCCCGGCCGTGCCCAGCGCCTGCAGCCGGGCCACCGCCTGCTGGAACAGGCTGGTGGTGCCGCTGAGCACGAGAAACTGCTTCGGGTGGCCGGCACGCGACAGCGGCCAAAGCCGGGTGCCGGAACCGCCGGCCATGATGACGGGTTGGACTTGGAGGCTTGGGTTGGACATGGCGATCGATCTGAAGCGAAGGGCTCAGGCGGCTTCGGCAAAGCCCGCGGGGTTCATGCACTGCCAGCGCCAACTGTCCTCGCACATGCGGGCCAGGTCGTGGCGCGCATGCCAGCCGAGCAGGCTGCGGGCGAAGGCCGGGTCGGCGTAGTAGGCCGGGAGGTCGCCGGGCCGGCGGGCGACGATTCTGTAAGGAATAGCCCGGCCGCTGGCACGTTCGAACGCGCGCACCACGTCGAGCACGCTGCAGCCGACCCCTGTACCCAGGTTCACGGTGACGGAACGCTGGCTGTCCAGCAGGTGGCGCAGCGCCGCCACGTGGCCGTCGGCCAGGTCGGTGACGTGGATGTAGTCGCGCACGCCGGTACCGTCGGGGGTGTCGTAGTCGCCGCCATAGACGGAGAGGAACTCGCGCCGGCCCACGGCGACCTGCGTCACGTAGGGCATCAGGTTGTTCGGAATGCCTTGCGGGTCTTCGCCGATGAGGCCGCTCTCGTGCGCACCCACCGGGTTGAAGTAACGCAGGAGCGCAAGCTGCCAACCGGGCTCCGAGGCTTCCAGGTCGCGCAGGATGTTTTCGCCCATCAGCTTGGTGCGCCCATAGACGTTCAATGCCGCCAGCGGGTGCGCCTCGGTGTAGGGAAGGAACACCGGGTCGCCGTAGACGGTGGCGCTTGAGCTGAACACGAAGCGCCGCACGTCGTGCCGCTTCATCGCCTGCAACACGTTGACGAGGCCGCCCACATTGTTGGCGTAGTAGGCCAGCGGCTGCTGCGCGCTCTCGCCGACGGCCTTGAAGGCCGCGAAATGGACTACCGCGTCGAATCTGCGGCTGGCGAAGAGGCGTTCGACAGCCACGGCGTCGCGCACGTCAACGCGCTCGAAGACGGGTGCCCCGCCGCTCAGCGACTGCAGCCGGCCGAGCACCGCCGGTGAGCTGTTGGAAAAATCGTCCACCCCCACCACCGAGAACCCGGCGGCTTGAAGCGCGAGCCAAGTGTGCGAGCCGATGTAGCCCGTCGCACCGGTCAGGAGGACGGTGGGTTCGGTCATTGGAACAGCAGTTCGGCGGAGCAGAGAAAGGTGTTGCTGGAGTAGGGCGTCGACAGGCTCGACTCGGTCGAGCGCACGTCGCGGCGGTAGTAGCACGTCAGGTCGATGTTCCGCGCCGCTGCATAGGTGGCGCCGAGTTGCGCGCCCACGTTGTTGACGGTGCCTGTTTCAATGGTCTTCGGCCCCAGCCGCGGCCCGACTTCCTGCGAAAGCCGGTCGTTTTCAAGCACGAGCGACCCGTTGACCGTGATCTTGCCGGTGGCCAGGTAGCTCGCTCCCATGCGGACGCTGGTGGTCGAGCGGGCATTGCTGACAAACGGCGTGGTGCTGCCGGTGAAGTCGTTGAAGGCGGCGCCGCTGCCCGGCGCGACCAACACCGACAGCCGCGTGTTCAGCTTGCCCGTGGGGCGGTATTCCCAGCGCAATGAGCCGGTCAGTCCTCTGAAGTCATTTGCCTTGTTGAATGAATGGCTCACATCCGTCCAGCTCAATCGACCTTCGAGCTTGCTCAAGCCACTCGCAACCCAGGTCGCTGTCAAGTCCAGATTCTTGCCGTCGGCCACATCAGATTGGTAGCTGGGCGGCGGCCCGGCGTCGCCCTCGAATTTCGGATAGTCGGTGGTCGAGAGCCGCAGTGCAGCGCCGAGCGTGAGCACGGCGCCGTCACCGTAGCTGAGCCCCAGCGTGCCGGTATTCTGGGAATATTCGTTGTTCTGCGAGAGCGGGTTGGACATGTCCACCCGGCGGTAGATGTAGCCGCCATCGATCGCGACCCGGGGCGTGATGCCCCACCGTACCGTGGCCACCCCTTGCAGCGTGTCCTGAATGTTCTTCTCGAACGTCTCAACTGTCGTGGTGTAGTTGTTGAAACCCCCGAGGCCCTGGTTGGCCGTCACGCGCAGTGCTCCGGAAAGTCGCTCGATCGTCTGCCAGTCCAGCCCGGTGTCCAACCCGTAGCTGAGGTTGTTCAGTTGCGAGTTGTGCTGAAAGATGTTCTGGTCCACATTGCCCGTGAAGTAGAAGCGCTGGCGGCCGAAGGGTTGATCGATACCAATCCCGTGATTCTCACCGCCGGTGGATCAGCCTGGTTCGATCTG
>JANOVJ010000211.1:0-4994 GCA_031417295.1 bacterium
GGGGCGAAAGGCATGGGGGGCGATTGTGCAGGATGGGTTGCGCCCGTTGCCCCGGCCGAATGTTCGCTACGCGGCAGCCACCTTCTTCGCTGGCGCCTTCTTCGCAGCGGGGGCCTTGGCCGCGCGCGGCTCGAACTCGAAGCCGACCTTGCCTTCCTTCTTGTCCCAGGCCAGGAAGGCCTTGAACTTGCGCCGGGTCTTGTTGGAGACGAAGTTCTCCAGCAGTGCGGTCTTGCCTTCGGCCAGCAGCTTGCTCATCTGCTCGCGCAGCACCGGTTGTTGCAGGATGATCTTGCCGCTCTTGAAGTCGCAGGTCACGTGGGCGCCGACGCTGTGCTCGCACACGTAGGAGCTGCCGTGCTCGTACACGTGGCCCTGGCACTTGGGGCAAGCGCCCAGGCTTTGCTGGGCCGAGAAATCGACCGGCTCGCCGCTCTCGCCGTCTTTCTTCGCGTCCTCGCCGAAGTCGAATTCGAGCTTCCAGTTCTTGATCTCGTCGTCGAACACGAGGCGGAGTTCGGCCGTGAACGGCCAGCCGGCCTTGGAGCGAAAGCCTTCGAGCGGGCCGATCTTCTTGTCGCGCAGGAAGGCGTCGGCCTCGGCGGTCTCGAAGGCGCGGCTGCCGGGAATCTTGCCGATCGAGAAGCCACAGCCTTCTGCAATGTCGGCCACCGGTAGCGTCGTACCGCGCCCGCCCCACGAGGGGGCCGGCAACAGGCTCGGGAGCGGCCCAGCGCCAGTTGCCGCACCGGCCTTGCCGGTGCAGGTGAAGCGGCGGTAGTTTTCCTTGACCACGCCGCCGCAGTTCGGGCACGGCGTGGCGAGCGTGGCGTAGTCGCCGGGGATGGTGTCGCGGTCGTACTCCTTGGCCTTGCGCACGATGCGTTCGGTCATGGCGGCGATCTCGCCCATGAAGGTTTCGCGGCTCAGCTTGCCGTGCTCCATCTGCGCGAGCTGGTACTCCCAGTTGCCGGTCAGTTCGGGCTTGGTGAGCTCGTCCACCGAGAGGCCGCGCAGCAGCGTCATCAACTGGAACGCCTTCGCGGTCGGGATCAGCTCGCGCCCGTCGCGGTGCATGTACTTCTCGTAGATCAGGCCTTCGATGATCGACGAGCGCGTGGCCGGCGTGCCCAGGCCCTTCTCCTGCATCGCCTCGCGCAGCTCGTCGTCGTCGATCAGCTTGCCGGCGCCTTCCATCGCGCCGAGCAGCGTGGCTTCGGTGTAGCGCGCGGGCGGCTTGGTCTTGAGCGGGTTCACGTTCACGTCTTCGGTGGGCACCTGTTCACCGGGCTGAACCGCGACGAGGTTGGCGTCGTCTTCCTGCGCCTCCTTGCCATAGACGGCCAGCCAGCCCGGCTTGACGAGCACCTTGCCGTTGGTCTGGAACCGGTGCTCCAGGCCGGCGTTCGTGACCGTGCTGATGCGCGTCGTGACCATGAACTCGGCCGGCGGATAGAACACCGCGAGGAAGCGCTTCACCACCATGTCGTAGAGCTTGGCCTCGATCTCGTTCAGGCTGCGCGGCGCCTGCAGCGTGGGCACGATCGCGAAGTGGTCCGACACCTTGGCGTTGTCGAACACCCGCTTGACCGGCTTCACGTAGCCTTCGGCGAGCGCCTTCTTCGCGTGTTGCGCCAGCTCCCGCAGCGGGCCGGGCAGGTCTTCGCTGGCGATCATCTTCATCGTCTGCTTGACCACGTCCACGTAGTCCTCCGGCAGCGCGCGCGAGTCGGTCCGCGGGTACGTGAGCACCTTGTGCTTCTCGTACAGCGCCTGCGCGAGCGAGAGCGTGGTCTTGGCCGAAAAGCCGAAGCGCGAATTCGCCTCGCGTTGCAGCGTGGTCAGGTCGTACAGCAGCGGGCTGCTCTGCGTGCTCGGCTTGGCCTCTTCGTTGACGCTGGCCGGCTGGCCGCGCACGGCGTCGGCAATGGCCTGCGCCTCGCGTTCGATCCAGAGCCGGTCGGCGCGCCGCTCCAGGTCGTCGTCTTTCTTGAACTTCGGGTCGAACCACTTGCCGTCGTAGGGGCCAGCCTGCGCGCCGAAGGTCGCGCGCACTTCCCAGTACGGGCGCGAGACGTGTTTGCGGATCTTCTCTTCACGCTCCACCACCACGCTCAGCGTCGGTGTCTGCACCCGGCCCACGGTGGTGAGGAAGAAGCCGCCGTCGCGCGAATTGAAGGCCGTCATCGCCCGCGTGCCGTTGATGCCGACCAGCCAGTCGGCCTCGGATCGGCAGCGCGCCGCGTCGGCCAGCGGCAGCATCTGCTTGTCGCTGCGCAGGTGCTCGAAGCCGTCGCGGATCGCGGCCGGCGTCATGCTCTGCAGCCACAGCCGTTGCACCGGTTTGTCGAGCTTGCCCTTGGCCGGCTGCGCGTACTGCAGGATCAGCCGAAAGATCAGCTCACCCTCGCGGCCCGCGTCGCAGGCGTTGATGAGATCGGTCACGTCCTTGCGCCGGATCTGCCTCACGACGGCGGTCAGGCGCGACTTGGCCTTGTCGATCGGCGCCAGGTCGAAGTGCGGCGGGATCACCGGCAGGTTGGCAAAACTCCACTTGCCGCGCTTGACGTCGAACTCTTCCGGCGCCTTGATCTCGACCAGGTGGCCGACCGCCGAAGTGACGACGTAGCGCTCGTTCTCGAAGTGGTCGTCGTGCTTGTCGAACTTGCCGCTGCTCGTGGTCAACGCACGCACGATGTCTTGTGCGACCGAAGGCTTCTCCGCAATGATCAGTGATTTGCTCATGTCTCGTTTTCGCTTCTTTCGCAATCGGCGCCCGAAGGCGTCTCTACAATCCAGCCTCTCGCGTGCACGCGCCTGCACGCGCCTGCACACCTGTGCGGGTGCGCACGCGCGCACCCATGAATTCAATGTACCCAAGAATGAACATGACGCAAGGCGGCACCGAAAAGAGCTCGCGCGCCGGCACGGGCCGGCGGACCCAGGTCCGCCGCTCGGGCGTGCATGGCAAGGGCATGTTCGCGCTGGCGCCGCTGGCCAATGGTGAGGTGGTGATTGAATACACCGGCGAGGTGATCACCTGGCGCGAGGCGCTGCGCCGCCACCCGCACGACCCGGCCGACCCCGACCACACGTTCTACTTCCACATCGACGCGAAGCACGTGATCGACGCCAAGGTCGGCGGCAACTCGGCACGCTGGATCAACCATGCCTGCGATCCCAACTGCGAGGCCGACGAACAGGACGGGCGCATCTTCATCACCGCGCTGCGCGACATCGCGCCCGGCGAGGAGCTGTCGTACAACTACGGCCTCGTGATCGACCAGCGCCACACGCCGAAGCTGAAGAAGCAGTTCGAGTGCCGCTGCGGCAGCGCCCATTGCCGAGGCACGATGCTCGCGCCGAAACGATGATCGCCGGCCCGCCCAACCCGTCGCGCGAGCGCCACCTGCATTGGGGCGCCCAGGCGCTGTGGGCCGCGCTCGAGCCGCTGCTGCCCGGGTTGAGCGTCGAGGTGCTGGCCCGCTCGGCCTCGACCAACAGCGAGCTGCTGGAGCGGGCGCGCATCGTCCCGCCGAACTCGTCGCGGGCGGGCCGCTTCGGTGAGTCGGGCGATGCGACGGCGCGGACCGGCCGGCGCCAGGCCGACACCCAGCCGTGCCTGCTGGTGGCTGAGCACCAGCTCGCCGGGCGCGGCCGGCTGGGCCGGAGCTGGCGCTCGGCCCGCGGCGCCTCGCTGACGTTCTCGCTCGCGCTGCCGCTGGCGCCGCGCGACTGGTCGGGCCTGTCGCTGGTGGTCGGCATCGTCCTCGCCGAACAGTTGCAACCCGGCCCGGCCGCGACGCCGTGGCGGCTCGGCGTGAAGTGGCCGAACGACCTGTGGCTTCTCGGCGGCCCCGCAGAGGCGCCCGGTCGGGGCCTGGCTGACGGGCGAAAGCTCGGCGGGGTGCTGATCGAGACGCTGGCCGCCGGCAGCCAGCGGCTGGCCGTGATCGGGATCGGGCTCAACATCGCGCCGATGCCCGAACTGCCCACCGCCGAGAACCCGATCGCGCTTGCTTGCCTGCGCGAGCTCGACCCGCAGGCCGCCGCACCGGCCGTGCTGGCGCGGATCGCGCTGCCGCTGGTGCAGGCCCTGAAGGCGTTCGAGCGCGACGGGTTCGCGGCCTTCGCTGACCGCTTCTCGAAGCTCGACCTGCTGCGAGGCCAGCCCGTCGTGACCACCGACCCGCGGGTGAGCCACGGCGTGGCGCGTGGCGTCAACGGGCAGGGAGCGCTGCTCGTCGAAACCGCCGACGGCGTGCAGACAATCTCGAGCGGCGAAGTCAGCGTGCGCCCGGCGCCCTTGTGAGCCGATGAACCTGCGCACGCTGGTGTGGCTGCTGGTCCTGGCCAACCTCGGCTTCCTGGCCTGGACCCAAGGCGGGCTTGACGCAGCGGTCGGCCTGCGCAGCGCCGGCGATCGCGAGCCGGAGCGGCTGGCGCGGCAGTTCCAGCCCCAGAGCGTGCGCATCCTGGCGCCGGGCGAGGCCGCGGCAGCGATGGCGGCCTCGGGGCCGCCGGGCGCCGTGTCGTGCCTTGAAGCAGGGCCGTTGTCGCCGGCTGACGCTGTTCTGGCCGAAGCCGTCGTGCAGGCCGCCCTGCCCGCTGGCAGCTGGGGCCGCCGCAGTGTTGAGCCGGCCGAGCCAGGGGCTGCGGTCTTGCTCCGGGTTGAACGGGCCGACGCGGCGCTGGTGGCGCAGATTGCGGCCCTGGGCGGCGACCTGAAAGGGCAGCCGGTCGGCGCCGCGTTCAGACCCTGCGCGAAGTAGAACCGGCCGGCGCCAGAGCCGCAGCGGCCCGGCGCCAGAGCCCGCGTCAGGCCGAGCCCGAGCGAGTGGGCCGGGGTCCGCGCCTCGCGAAGCCCGGGCGAGCCAGCTGAGGCCCGCGTCGGGCCACTCCAGAGCGAGTCAGCGGGCGCCGGCTTCCAGGCGCATCCGGCGGCGAACGCGGTTTCGCACGGCCACCACGGCGGCCAGCATCCCCAGCAGCCA